>JALOSP010000021.1 GCA_025458365.1 Hyphomonadaceae bacterium | reverse complement strand
GCAATCGGTGTGCGTGACCCGTTGCGGGGAGTGGCGGCTCGACCGGCAGATGCGTGACTGGGACGGAGCTTTGCCGGTGGCGGTGGAAATCCGCGAGGATGACCGGTTCATCTGTTCGCACGCCCGGTTCGCCACATGGGCTGCGGGGCGCAAACAGTACCGTATGGAGTATTTCTATCGCGAGATGCGGCGCGAAACCGGCTTGCTGGTCGAAGCCGATGGCAGTCCCACTGGCGGACAATGGAACTTTGACGCCGAGAATCGCAAGAAGCCACCGCCTGGAACGCGTCCGCCTGCGCGCGCCTGGATATCACCCGATGCAGTGACCCGACAGGCCATGGCCGATGTGGAAAGCCGGTTTGGAAACCATTTCGGTGATCTGGAACCATTTGGCTTTGCCACCTGTCGAGCCGACGCCCAAGCGATTGCCACGACCTTTATCGAGACCATCTTGCCCGGCTTCGGGGACTGGCAGGACGCGATGATCGAGGGCCAGCCCTGGATGTGGCATTCGATCTTGTCGGTCTATCTGAACGTCGGCCTGCTGGATCCGCTGGAACTGTGCCGCATGGCCGAGGCCCAGTGGCGGGCGGGCCGGGCGCCGCTGAATGCGGTGGAGGGCTTCATCCGCCAGATCCTGGGGTGGCGGGAATATGTGCGCGGGATTTATTGGGAATTGATGCCCGATTATGCTGCCACCAATGCGCTTGAAGCCTCCGGCAAGCTTCCGGACTTCTATTGGACCGGTGAGACAGCGATGGCCTGCATGGCCGATGCGATCGCCAGCACCCGCAAGCATGCCTATGCCCACCACATCCAGCGGCTGATGATCACCGGCAACTTCGCCCTGCTGGCCGGGATCGATCCCGCCCATGTCAATGAGTGGTACATGGTGGTCTATGCCGATGCCTTCGAATGGGTCGAACTGCCGAACACCCATGGCATGGCGCTGTTTGCCGATGGCGGAGTGATGGCATCAAAGCCCTATGCCGCCAGCGGCGCCTATATTGACCGGATGAGCGACCATTGTGCCAATTGCGTCTATGATGTGAAGCTGAAAGCAGGCCCGAAGGCCTGTCCGTTCAATCATCTGTACTGGGACTTCATCGGTCGCAACGAAGATCGGCTGAAGGGCAATCCGCGTCTGTCCAACCCGCTCGCGACATGGCGGAAGTTTACATCCGAACGACAGGCCGAAATCACGGCTGATGCTGACCGCTTCCTGAAGCAGGTGGGCGTTCGGACCTGAAAGGCCGATCAGGACCATTACAGCACCCGTGCCGGGTCCAAGGCGCGCACTTGCCGATGGTCCGGCAGCCGAATTGACGCCCCGCTGCTGGCGCACTAAGCCGCAGGCGTGGCTGACGCGTTGAAATCCCTGACTTTGAATTCACCCCTCGCGCTGGATGGCGGCGCCATGCTGGAGCGGGTCGAGATCGCGTTCGAGACCTGGGGCAGTCTGAATGCAGACCGATCCAATGCCATCCTGATCTGTCATGCACTGACCGGTGACCAGTTTGTGGCCTCGGCCAATCCGGTCACGGGACGACCAGCCTGGTGGCCGCAGCTTGTGGGGCCGGGCCGGGTGATCGACACTGACCGGTTCTTCGTGATCTGCTCGAATGTGCTGGGGGGATGCATGGGCACAACCGGCCCGGCAAGCTCCGGCCCGGATGGCACGCCTTGGGGTCTTGATTTCCCGGTGATCACGATTGCCGACATGGTGCGCGCCCAGGCGGCCCTGATCGATGCGCTGGGGATCGGGACATTGTTTGCCGTGGTTGGCGGTTCGATGGGTGGCATGCAAGTGCTCGAATGGGTGGCGCGCTATCCTGACAGGGTGATCTGCGCGCTACCGATTGCCACCGCAGCAAGGCATTCGGCGCAGAACATCGCCTTCCATGAAGTCGGCCGTCAGGCCGTGATGGCCGATCCGGACTGGTGTGGCGGCGCCTATCTGAAGGCCGGCACCCGACCGGCCAAGGGGCTCGCTGTGGCCCGGATGGCTGCCCATATCACCTATCTGTCTGACTCTGCGTTGCAACGGAAGTTCGGGCGCACCCTGCAGGATCGCGAAGCGCTGACCTTTGGCTTTGATGCCGACTTCCAGATCGAGAGCTATCTGCGTCATCAGGGCTCGACGTTCGTGGACCGGTTTGACGCCAACAGCTATCTCTACATCACCCGCGCCATGGATTATTTCGACCTGGCGGCGGCCCATGGCGGCACACTGGTCGGGGCTTTCGCAGGTTTCAAGGGGCGCGCCTGTGTGGCCAGCTTCTCGTCAGACTGGCACTATCCGCCGACCGAAAGCCGGATCATCACGCGGGCCATGATTGCCGCTGGTATCGAAGTGTCCGGGTTCGAGATCACAACCGACAAAGGCCATGACGCCTTCCTGCTCGATGAGCCTGATTTTGCCCGTGCGCTTGAGGGTTTCCTTGGTGCGTCAGCCCGCCAGCGGGGCCTGGCATGAGCGGCCATATCAGACCGGATTTCGCGATCATCCTCGATGCGGTCCCCACTAAAGCTCGGGTGTTGGACGTCGGCTGCGGCAGCGGGGAGCTGATGGCGCTGCTGCGTGAGCGACGCGGTGCCATGGTGCGCGGGATGGAAGTGTCGCAGGCCGGGGTGAATGATTGCGTGGCTCAAGGCCTGGCTGTGGTTCAGGGTGATGCCGATCAGGATTTGAGCCTTTATCCGGACCGGTCGTTTGACGTCGTCATCCTGTCCCAGACGATCCAGGCAATGCGCAGGCCGAAAGTCGTGCTCGACCAGATGCGCCGGATCGGTGGAACCTGTGTGGTGTCGCTACCGAACTTCGGGCACTGGCGGGTGCGGCTCGATCTCCTGGCCCATGGCCGGATGCCGGTGACGCGCGAATTGCCATCAAGCTGGCACGAGACCGACAATCTGCATCTGTGCACGCTACTGGATTTCCAGACACTGGCTTTGGAAACCGGCTGGATGATCGAAGCATTGCACCCGATCAGTGGCGGGCGCCGTGGTGGCGTGCAGTCGCAAGCAGGGTTGGTGTCGAACCTGCTGGCCGAGACCGGTGTGTTTGTTCTCAAGCGCGGATGAGGACTATGCCGTCTGTTATCCGGTGCAGCGCGTGAAGATCCGGCCAGCGCCAGACCCGTCTGACGCCTGCCCTGACCGCACCAGCACATACGGTTCCTGCCCCGGCAGGCGGCCCTCGAAGTGCCATTCCTGCAAGCGGTCTTCGGCCAGCACCTTGTATTGCTCGAAGGTCTGGTTGCAGCCGATCGGTTCGGGCGCGCAAACGCGGGTCTCGACCTCCACCAGATCGCCAGAGCGACGGGCTGCGAGCACTTGAAGGGCCTCGCCTTCGCCGGGATGGCCTGCGCCAACCTCGACCCGCGCGTCGGCGGGTGAGAATTTCTGGAAATTGCCACGCCCGTCACAGGCCCCGGCCCGCCAGATCCCAGTCCCGATGAAGCGTGCAAATGCGGCGTCGCCAAGCTGGCTGGCGCCTGCCGGGATGCGTGACGGGATGGCGGTGACGGGTGCATCCTGGGCCACACCACGGTTGGACGGCAACTGGGCCGTGGTGGCCCGGGTGTCGTTGGCAGCCATGACTGACAGGCCGATCGTGCCGAGGGCCGCCATGCACGCCACCCCCAGCAGCACCCGTCCGGTGCGGCTGGCGCGCGTCAGGGCGGATTCCGTTTTTTGCGCTTGTGTCATTGATCGGCTCCGGCTGACAGCGGGTTTCGCCGGGCCAGTCTTGGCCGGAGATGCTTTCCAGCACGTGAAGACGGCTTCCTCACATATGCCTGCAGAAATCCTGCCAGCGGCCAATCAATCGGACTACAGAAGCCCAAGCGTGTCGAACTGTAGCAGGGAAGGGCTATCGCATGGCCGTCGATCCGTCTCCGTTGCAGTCAGGTGCGCCGGGCGGCATGCGTGATGTCTGGGCCATCATCGCCGCGCAGACGATCCTGCAACTGGCAGGCGGGCTGATTGCGGTGTGGCTGCCGCTGGCGATGGCGGATCATGATTTCACCAATGGCGACATCGGGATCGTGGCATCGGCCCATGGTATCGGGTTCATGGCGGGCGCCTGGGCAGCACCCCTGGTGCTGGGGCGGCTTGGCCCTTTCCGCGCCTATGCTGCAGCCGGTGCGCTGGCATCGGCGCTCACCCTCTCCTTGTACTTCAGCGAGGCAGTCTGGTTCTGGACGCTCGCTCGTCTGCTGGCAGGCATAGCGCTGGCGGTCGTGTTTGCTGCCGCCGATGGCTGGCTTGCGGCCAGCGTACCTCAGGCCCGGCGCGGCGATGTGACCGGGCTCTACATGGTGTGCACCAAGATCACGCTGGCCATGGGGCCGGTGTTGCTGGGCGTTCTGTCGGGGGCCTCGGGGTCGATGGTGGCGCCCTTGCTGGTGGCAGCAGCGTGCATGTCGCTGGCCATGGTGCCGGTTGCATTCACTGGGGTCACGCCGTCTGCAACCCGCGGCAGTGCCCGGCTCGGCCCGGTGGCGCTTTATCAGACTGCGCCTGCAGCCTTTGTGGCAGCCTTCGGGGCCGGGTTCATGAACACCTCGATCCTGACCTTTGCCCCGCTTTACGCGCGTGAAGTCGGCGGGGCCGAAGCCGCACCGGGCTTCATCGCAGCCGCCTGGGTCGGCTCCCTGCTGGTCCAGTGGCATGCCGGGCGACTGTCTGACAGGGTGGACCGGCGGCTGGTGCTGGCCGGTCTGGTCGGTTTGCCAGCACTTGTCGGGTGGGTGTTTGTTGTCTGGGGCGAGGTGATGTCGCTGGCGGGAGCGACTGTGCTGTTTGCACTCTGGGGGGCAGGCGCGCTGAGCTTTTATGGAATTGCCGTGGCCCATCTGGGGGACCGGTTGGAGCGTCAGCAACTGGCCGCCGGGTCAGCGGGCCTTCTGTTTGTCTGGTCTGCCGGCATGGTGATTGGTCCGCTGGCTGCAGGGGGCGTGATGCAGTTCACCAGTCATCCGGTGGCCGTGTTCTGGTTTGCTGCGATCTGTGGTTCAATCATGGTGCCGTGGTTCTTTGTGCGGTCACGGGTCAGGCAGGCCCCTTCACCGGCAGACAAGGTCGGCTTTGGCCCGCTGCCAACCAGTAGCGCAGGCCTGCAGTCCCTCATGATGGATGAAAAACAGGGCGCGCCGGAGACAGAGGCCGGGCCGCATCCCTGAAGCCTGAACCAGACTCTCAGCCGCCGATTGCGGCCGGGCCTGTTTCCCCGGTGCGGATGCGCAAGGCAGCATCCACCCCGACCACGAACACCTTGCCGTCGCCGATCTTGCCGGTATTGGCCGCTCCAGCGATGGCCTCGACCGTCTTGTCCACCATGTCGTCGCCGACGACCGCCTCGATCCGGACCTTCGGCAGCAGCTTCACTTCGTATTCGGCGCCGCGATAGACCTCGGTCTTGCCTTTCTGGCGGCCATAACCACGAACCTCAGTCACAGTCAGTCCCGAGACGCCTGCTTCGGTTGCGGCATCAACCACGGCGTCGAGCCGGCTTGGCTTGATGATTGCGATGACCAGCTTCATCCCCGTTTCCCCAATTCTGCATGTCATGATGCTGAAAACCAGCATAGTCGGAACACAACACTAGCAGCACTCGGGGGGTTCAATCCATGGCCTCCGACTGCAAGACACAGACCTGTCATCCCGCCCATTTCTTGTGCTGAATCGAGCCGGCATTGCCTTGAAAACGGGCGCGTGCCGGTTGGGCGAGAAGGAACTTGTGCCCCGTGGCCACATTGCTGCTGCCATAGAGCCGCTTGACCGCCTCAACCATCAGCACCCCGCCAAAGGTCGGCCACAAGCGCTCGCCGGTCGCTTCCCAGGTGGGAGCAGCACCGGTGAACAGCGGAAGCGTGATCGGCGGGGCATAGAGTGCGCGGGTCCAAGCCACCGGCTGGAACATGGCATCGCCCAGAATCCCGGCAAGCTGCGTCTTGGAAAACGGCCTCCCGTGACCGAACGGCGTATGATCGGCACGAGACCACAGCCCCCGCCGGTTGGCGACCACCAGGATCATCCGGCCTTCCGGTGCCAGCACCCGCCAGAGTTCACGCAGCAATGGCCGGGCGGCTTCGGCCTCTTCCAGTGCATGCACGCACAGAACCCGGTCAAACAAGGCCTCGACGAATGGCAGGCGCTCATCCTCGCCGATCAGGGCCAGATTGGGCCCGTCTGACGGCCAGCGTTCCACCCCCTGCGTGGCAGGCATGAACGACAGCACCCGCCGGGCCTGGGTGCGCCAGAGATCGAGGTAGGGCGTGGTATAGCCATAGCCCAGCACATCCTGCCCGGTCAGGTCCGGCCAGGCACCCGCCAGCCTGCGGGCGATCATCGCCTGGGCAACGCGGCCAAGCGGCCCGGCATAGAAGGTTTGCTGTTCGAGCACATCGACGCGCATAGGTGTCAGTCTATACCTGTGCTCGACCGACGGTGAAAGGACCCTGTCACCATGCCCACCTCCAGCCATTCGGGCTCCGTCCATCCCGGAGAGACGCTGTCTATCCACCAATTTGCCTGTCTCAGCGACAATTACGCCTTCCTGTTGCGCGACCATGCTTCCGGCCGGGTCGCCACCATCGACACGCCCGATGCCGATGCGATCCTGCGGGAAGCTGCCCGTCTCGGCTGGACCGTCACCGATATCTGGAACACCCACTGGCACCCGGACCATGCTGGCGGCAATGCGGCCATTGTGGCGGCAACAGGCGCGCGCGTCACCGCGCCGCAGGAAGTGGCCGACAGGTTCGGGCCGGTCGATGTGCTGGTGGCCGATGGGGCCTTAGTGATGCTGGGCGAGACCGAGGCCCGCGTGATCGATGTAGGCGGCCACACGCTCGGGCACATCGCCTATCATCTCGAGGCGAGCAGCCATGTCTTCGTCGGCGATGCGATCTTCGCTCTGGGCTGCGGGCGGCTGTTTGAGGGCACTGCAGAGCAGGCCTGGGCCAGCCTGTCGCGCCTGATGGCGCTGCCGGACGAGACGATTGTCTGGTGTGCACATGAATACACCGCCGCCAATGCAAGGTTCTGTGCCTCGCTGGGTGTCGATGATCCGGCCTGGACTGCGCGCTTTGCCGCCGTGGCAGAGGCCCGTTCCCGTGGTGAGGCCACGGTGCCGACCAGAATCGGGCTGGAGCGGGCGACCAATCCCTTCGTGCTGGCCAGCGAGCCTGCCTTGCGGGCAGCGCTCGATCTGCCCGACGCGCCGCCCGCCGCCGTGTTTGCAGAAGTGCGCCGCCGCAAGGATGTATTCGCATGAGTGTCAGCCCGGCCATCATTGGCGACATGCCCGCCAGCGAAGTGATCCAGGTGCTTGGCATGCAGCGCCACCCCGAAGGTGGCTGGTATGTGGAGACCTTCCGCTCGTCTGATGGCCCCGACGCTACCGGTCGTGGCTGGATGACGGCGATCCTGTTTCTCCTGGAAGCCGGGGAGGTCTCGCACTGGCACCGGGTCGATGCGGTGGAGTGCTGGTTCTGGCAGGCAGGCGGACCGCTTGCCTTGTCGATCAGCGAGGATGGCCAGAGCGCACGTGCCTTGCAGCTGGGTCCGAACCTGCGCGCAGGCCAGAACCTTCAGGGGATTGTACCTGCCCATGCCTGGCAGGCGGCCGAAACCCTGGGTGCCTGGACGCTGGTCAGTTGCACCGTGGCGCCAGGGTTCCGGTTTGAAGGGTTCGAGCTGGCGCCGCCAGACTGGTTTCCGGGCAAATCGTGGTGAAGGTGAACCCTGTGCTTGCCGCCTGTATCCGGCAAGCCTAAACCCACGCTCTGGATTCCTTGAGACTGCACCGCGCCCATGGCTGAACGCCCGACCTATCTCGACTTCGAAAAGCCCATCGCCGAACTCGACAAGAAGATCGACGATCTGACGCGCACCATGGACAGTGGCGGTCCCAATGTGCGGGCCGAAGTGGCCAAGCTTCGTGAAAAGTCCTCCAAGGCGCTGGCCGATCTCTATGCGAAACTGGAACCCTGGCAGCGCACCCAGGTGGCCCGCCACCCGGAGCGCCCGCACTACAGCGACTTCATCAAGCATCTGGTCGCTGACTATTGCGAACTGGCCGGGGATCGGACCTTTGGTGAAGATGCCGCCATACTGGGCGGGCTCGGCCGGATCGGCACTCATCGTGTCGTGGTGATGGGTCATGAGAAAGGCCGCACCACGCCAGAGCGTCTGAAGCACAATTTCGGCATGGCGAGGCCTGAAGGCTATCGCAAGGCGATCCGGCTGATGGATCTGGCAGAGCGGTTCGGCCTGCCGGTGGTCAGCTTTGTCGATACGGCAGGCGCCTATCCGGGGCTGGATGCCGAAGCGCGCGGACAGGCCGAGGCGATTGCGCGCGCAACCGAGCGGTGCCTGACGCTGGGCGTGCCCATGGTGGCCGTGATCACCGGTGAAGGCGGGTCTGGCGGGGCGGTGGCCATTGCGTCTGCCAATTGCGTGCTGATGTTGGAGAACTCGATCTATTCGGTCATCTCGCCTGAGGGGGCCGCCTCCATCCTCTATCGCGCGTCGGACCGCGCAAAGGATGCTGCAGCGGCGATGAAAATCACGGCGAAGGACTTGAGCACACTTGGCGTGATTGACGGAATCATCCCCGAGCCCATGGGCGGAGCCCATCGCAATCCGGCGCTGGCCATCGAATCGGTGGGCCGGGCCATTGACAAGACATTGTTCGATCTGGGCAGGCTCGATGCAGACGGCATCAAGGCCCACCGGCGAGAGCGCTTCCTGGCCATCGGGCGCACGCTGTCGCCGCTGGCCGAATAGCGTCAATGCACCCGCCGCCTGATCGTGACAGGCCCGGCTGGATGGTGTGCGAGGCGATCTTCCGCCTGGTCGCGGTACGCGGTCTGGCCATCGATCACCGGATGCTGGTGGTCACGGCGCCCGACCGGCGGGTGGCCGCCCAGATCAATGGTCTGGCCAGTGAGTGGGACAAGGGGGCAGGCCTGTGGCGCCCGGTGCCGATTGGCTATGATCAGGCTCACCGCTTGCGGATCTATCTCACTGGCTGTTGGGCCTGGCACAAGGGTGCGGTGGTCTGGGCCGGCAAGGCCGAAGCCGGGGCCTTCTATTTGCCGGTTCTGGGTACGGACGGCGCCTTGCATGCCGACCTCACCCCGGCCTTGCAGGCTGGTCTGGTCGATGTGGCCGCTGGCCTCGACGGGCAGCTGACGGGGCATGACATCGAGGCATTGCTGATCAGGGCGATGACCAAGGCTGCGGCCCTTGGAAGCGGTGATCGCACCGATGCTTCTGCCAAAGGGCTTCCTTATCCGGCCTATGGCCTTGGCCCCAATTCCAACAGCGTGGCGGCCACCCTTCGCGGCACCATGGGTCTGCCAGTGGCGCCCAAACGTTTCGGCGGCTGGGCGCCGGGCTATGGGACGAAGTTGGGGCAGTAGTGCGGTGTCATCCCGGACGCCAAAGGCGATCCGGGACCTCGGGAGGTTGGGCGCACTGTTCCTGAGGTCCCGGCTCTCCGCTGCGCTGCGGCCGGGATGACAGGGGTGCTATCCCATCACGCCCACCCGCCACGCATCATGGTCCTCAAAGAAGAACCGGTCGAGGAAGGCAAACGCTCCATCCTCCACCTTCACATCAGCGCGGCGCAGGTGGCGTGACAGGGTGAGACCTTCCAGCGTGCGGCAGCGCGACAGGGCCACATAGGTCTGGCCGTGGGCGAAGGCGCCGCGACCGAGGTCCACATGCACCCGGTCAAATGTCAGGCCCTGGGCCTTGTGGATGGTCAGCGCCCAGGCAGGGCGCAGCGGCACCTGGCGGAAGGCGCCCACCACCTTGCGCTCCGGCTCGCCATCGGCGCCCAGATCATAGGCATAGCGCTCCCACGCCACCGGTTCTATCTCGTGCACGCGCCGCCCGATCTTCACCATCACGCCATCCTCGCCCCAGCCTTCCACCACGCCGATCGTGCCATTGACCCAGCGCCGGTCGGCATCATTGCGCAGGATCATCACGCGCGCGCCAATCCGCAATTCCAGCGCTCCGTCTGTGGGGAACAGACGCTCGTCAAAGGCGCCCTCCACGCTGCTGGTGAAGGTGCGCGCCTGCCCGGTCAGGCGGGCCATGGCGGCATCATTGATCCGCCGGGCGGCGTCATTGGTGGTGGTCAGCACGATGGAATCGCCCTGTGCCTCAGGCACGTCGTCGACCACACGGGCATCCAGCAATTCGGCATCGGCAATCGTCGGCCGCCCGCGCCGCAACCGGTCCAACAGTTCCAGAAAGCGCGCCTCGCTCTGGCGGAACACGCGGGTGAGTTCGATGGCTTTCCACTCCACCGAAGCGGCGGCAGGGGCATCGAAGAAGTAAGGCCCGCCAAACCAGCGCTCCAGGATCGGCGCGTCGTCAGTGTTCACCACCGGTGGCAGCTGGGCGCTGTCGCCGACGCATAATAACCGCACCCCACCGAATGGCGCATTGACCTTGCGGTGCAGCCGCATCGAGCGGTCAATCGCATCGAGCATGT
>JALOSP010000365.1 GCA_025458365.1 Hyphomonadaceae bacterium | reverse complement strand
TCAAATCACCCAAAGGAGCTATGAAATTTGCAAGGAGACATTTTTCGGTTTATTATAAATGTGGAGACAGACAGAAAGTAACACTGGAGATAAAAGGAGGCTAGAAAAGAAAACGTTTATCAGCATTACACCAAAAAGTCTGTAAAGAAAATGATTGAGATAACAGAGAGTAGGAGATATTGAGATGTGAATTTCAGGGTTAACTCTTTCGCGCATATTATGAATTTTCAGTATGGATACTTTTTTATTGTCGTTTTACTTCCGTTAACAACGAAATGAAGTTGATGTTCGAAATAACTGGTGTACCTGCGTGAAGTGTAACATTCGACTGGAATTGATTCGTTATATGTAGAACGACAAACCGGGATCACCAACACTCAAAGCGGGATCGTCATCGAATGCGTCCGGAAGCAGTTCTGCCAGCGGGTTGAAGAACAGCGCAGGTCCCAGCATGGCGCGGTGGCCTGCGGTCAAGGTCCAGAGCTCGCCCTTCGGATCGAACGCCAGAACCGACCAGTCCCAGTTGAGCAGCGTCGGCACCACGATGCCGCGCCCTTTGCCCGAGCGCGTGCCGCCGGTGACCAAGGCCGGGCGCATGTCGGCGCTGGTGAGCAGGCGTGGTGCGATCACCTTGTCGATCCAGCCGGGCAACGAGAGCCTGCCCAGAACAACCCCCTGCCCGCTGGCTAGGCCAGCCCTGATCAGTGCTCTGGGATCACCCCAGCCCCGGCGGCGCCCCTTTGCATGCAGCGGTAGGTCAGCCTGCTCGCCAGCCCTGCCAAGTTCGCCATCGCCATCAAACAGCCGGATTGCCATCGCCCCGGCGGCCAGCCCGAACATGATCATGGCAGCGCCCGCCCGGATCACCGGGCCATGCACCTCCGACTGCGCCCACTTCTTCGCCCAGATCAGAATGTCCCAGGGCGGGTAAAGCTTGGCGGTCTCGCCGATCAGGAGGCCCCAGCCGAGCGCGGGCTGATACTGGTAGCGCGCCGCAACAAACTGCGTGGCCGCCGTCAGGCCCAGCACAAGCCCCACTGCCAGACACCCAAGCCGCACGCGAACGCCCATCAAGGCCTCCCCTGGAGGCGGCGGCGTCACGACTGAGCGGACACCGCCGCAAAGAGAGGTCAAGCAAAGACGGGGCCAGCACAGAATACACGCCCGACGGGTGCCTGAGCGCGTCAAGCACTACTCGGTAAATGTTGATGGATAGGCGTATCTATGAGTGTGTCGCTGTTGACGTCATGCCCACCCGTTCACAGCGAGTAACCAATCAGCTTTGACGGGTGCGCCCAGCGCAAGAGCCATGTCCCGCGATGGGACAGAGTTCGCGGCAATAGTGCTTGGCCAGCGGCTGATGGCAAAGGCGCGCTGTGACGGCAAGCACACGTGGCAACTTTGGCCGTCTGGAGGCGCAGTGCGGTCATCCGGGCCGGACGGAGCCATCGTACCGTGCCGGGCGCGGCTTGCCGTCAAGCCGTCACTGCGTTCGGGCATGGACGGCTGCGCCTCTTGCGCCCGGCGGGGCCACCTGCGGCTCCGCCCGCATCCCTCTGGTGGAGCCTTCTCAGGAGGCTTTCGTGTCCAATCCACTCATTCCCGAAACGCTGCGCGCGAAGCTTCTCGCCAACGGTGCCCGCACCGCCGCTGGCGAAGACATCGATCCCGTGCCCGTCGTGAAGCTGTTCACGCCAGATGCCGGGGCAACCTGGCTGCTAACCGAGCTTGATCCCGACAATTCCACCATCGCGTTTGGCCTGTGCGACCTCGGCATGGGCTGCCCGGAACTGGGCTACATCGATCTGGATGAAATCAGCGCGGTGCGAGGGCCGTTGGGTCTGCCGGTCGAGCGCGATGAGCACTATGCCGAGACGCGGCGCTTGAGCGTTTTGGCCAAGCTGGCGCGGGAGCGTGGGCGGGTCACAACGTGATGGCCTCGCTGGCTGCCTTCGAACCAAATCGCTGCCTTCCCAATGGTCTTCAAAGCGGCGGCACGTTGCGGCGAACCGCCATCGTCAGGGCACGATCAGCATGAACAGGAAAACCGCGAAGAGCACGATGTGCAGCACGCCCTGCATGATGGTCGTGCGCCCGGTCGACAGCGACAGCGTCGAAACCAGTAGGGTAAGCAGCAGCAAGACGGTATTGGTGGGGTTCAGGCCAAGTACAAGGTTCCAGTCGAAGATGAGGGCCAACGCCACCACAACTGGAATGGTCAGCCCGATTGTCGCCAGCGCGGAGCCGAGTGCGAGGTTGAGGCTGGTCTGCAACAGATTGGCTCGCGCGGCGCGCACGGCGGCCACGCCTTCGGGCAATAGGACAAGGCCCGCGATGATCACCCCGACAACGGCCTTGGGTGCGCCCACGGTGGCCACAGCCGCTTCGACCGTTGGCGCCAGCGTCTTGGCGCTCAGCACAACCGCCACCAGCAGGAACGCGCCACTGATCAGGGTCATCCGGTTTGTGGGAGCTCCGCTAGCGATGCTCGAAGCAGTGGTTTGGCTACCTGTTTCGGGCAGGAAATACTCCCTGTGACGGACCGTCTGGACCAGAACGAAGGTGGCATACAGAACCAGGGCGACGGTGCCGACGAAGGCCAGCTGTGCCGGGGCATACAGTGGACCAGGCAGGCTCGTCACGTGGTTGGGCAGCACCAGCGTCATGACCGAAAGCGCGGCAAGGGTGGCCAAGGCCGCGCTCACGCCACTTTGCATGTAACTCTGCTCGCCATGACGAAGTCCGCCAAGCAGCAAGCACAAGCCGACAACCCCGTTCAGGATGATCATGATGGCCGCCA
>JALOSP010000364.1 GCA_025458365.1 Hyphomonadaceae bacterium | reverse complement strand
GCGGCCCGCCCGCGTCACGGGCCGGTGATCCGGTTCCTGCCTGACGTGGCGCGTCCCTGGTATCTGATCTGGCCTGTGTTGAAGCTGGCCGGAGGGCGGGTTGCCCGGGGTGACGAGCGGGCTGATGTGACCTTGCACTTCAGCGACGAACCTGTCGCCAGTCCCGTGCCCGGCATTGCCGGTGTCTGGAACAATGCAGCCACCGACATTTCCAAGTCCCGTGTTGCAAGGGTGTTCGAGGAGGTGTTCGGTTATGCGCTGGCACTGGACCCGGTGACCGGGTCTGGTGCTGCGGTGGAGAAGGGCGAAGGCAACGGCATCCATGATGGCCGGATCGTGACCTTGCCGATCCAGGGCGTGGCCGGGAAAGTCTACCAGAAACTGATTGACGCCCGCGCTGACGACGGTCTGGTCGAGGATTTGCGCACTCCGACTGTGGGCGGCAAGCCTGTCTGTGTCTTCATCAAGCGCCGCCCCGCCGAACACCGGTTCAGCAATGACAACCTGGCTTGCCCGCTGAAAACCGTCGACGAGGTCTTCTCTGCTGAAGAGCAGGCGTTGATCACCCTGTTCTGCCATCGCATGGGGCTGGACTGGGGCGGGCTGGACATCTTGCGCGACCGGTCTGACGGGCGCATTTACATCGTCGATGTCAACCGGACCGACATGGGTCCTCCCATTGTGATGCCGCTGTCGGCCAAACTCGCCGCAACCCGGTTGCTGGCATCCGCATTGCGCACAGAAATTGCTTCGAGAACCGGAACCACATCATGGGCCTGACCATTCCTTTCGTCCGACAGTTCGATTTTGCCTACGGTGTGCCCGATCGGGTCAGTCCGCTGATCACACGCGTGATCGCCAACAATCCCGGCCCCTTCACCTTCACCGGAACCGGCGTCTACATCGTGGGCGACCAGACTGTGGCCGTGATCGATCCGGGTCCGGATGACCCGGCCCATTTCGAGGCCCTCAAGCGGGCGCTGGACGGGCGCACCGTCAGTCATGTTCTCGTAACCCACGCCCATATGGATCACAGTCCTTTGGCCCATCCGCTGGCGCGCTGGGCCGGGTGCGAGGTCTGGGCTTCGGGGCAAGCGCCGATTGCGACCGAATCGGAGGTCCGGCTGGAAGCAGGCGATGACAATCTGTTCCGGCCAGACCATGCTCTGGATGATGGTCAGCTGCTGCGGGGCGATGGTTGGACGCTGGAAGCCATCGCCACCTCCGGGCACACGTCGAGCCATATGTGTTACGCCCTGATCGAGGAGAAAGCCCTGTTCTCCGGGGATCATGTGATGGGATGGTCCACGACGGTGATCAGTCCGCCGGACGGCGACATGCAGTCCTATCTCGACAGTCTTGACCGGGTGGCGGCGCGCGGCTTCTCCACTATCTGGCCAACCCATGGGCCGCCGATCACAGATCCCCAGCCCTTCCTGGCGGCTTACCGGGCGCACCGACTGGATCGGGAGGATCAGATCGTCGCCCAGGCGAAGGCCGGTCGCGGGTTGATCCGTGACATGGTGCCGGAAATCTATGCAGCGGTGGACAGCCGATTGTGGCCGGCGGCTTGCCATTCAGTGCTGGCCCATACGATCCGGCTTGTCGCCATCGGGCGTCTGGCGTGTGATGGCGCCCCGGGGATCAACACGGTTTTCCGGCCGGCGTGAAGGCGGGCGGACTCCGAAACGTCGGCCTGGTTCCAGATCACTCCAGGTCGAGGGTGGCCTTGCAGCTGCCCAGATAGGCTGGCAGATCCGCCAGCAGCGCCTTGCCACTGTCAGTCCCGTAGCGGAGCAGCACCCAGGCCACGGCTTCCAGTGCCATCCGGTCCGCATCGTAATAGGCCGGATGGTCGTCGCCGATCAGAAGGCCCAATTGCAGGCTGAACCGTTCGGCGAAAGCCGCAGTGGTCTGCGCGATGAAGAATGTGTGGCCCAACCGCACGAGACCTTGAGCCTGTGCGGCTTCGACAAACCCGACCAGTTCCACAATGGTCGTGGCCCGCACCCGCTCCACGACGGCCTTGGCCAGCGCCGAGTTGTCGCGCATCTCGCTGATATAGGCGCGCAACAGTCCGCGGGTCCGGATGGTGCTGCAATCATCGGCATGTGCCCGCAGCAGCCGGTACAGACTGACCAGCGGCAGATCGCCACCAACCACCGACTCGCGCTGCAGATCCACCGATTTGGCAACCTGGGTGCCCATCACTTCGACAAACAATTCGGCCTTGTTGCCAAAGAGTTTGTAGATTGTGGTGGGCGAGGCGTTGGCTTCGGCAGCGATCATTTCGATTGTCGCGGTGGCAAACCCTTCCCGCGCGAAAACGACTGCCGCTGCCTCCAGGAGGCTGGCTGCCTCGCGCGGCGGGCGGCCCCGCTTGCGTTTCGGGCGCTCTATGTCCGGACTGCCGGTCTCCACTCCAACCATTTGACCTGCCTTGGAAAATCACGCGTGTCCCGGTGTCAAAGTGCTGTGCGCTGCGCAGTGCTGCAACAATCTTGCGCAGTACACACTGCTGCGTGATCGGATCGGTGATTGACCTGCGGGCACCGATTGCTAGGGACAGACAGCAAAACAGGTGTGCCAAAACGCCGCCGACACACGCAATGGGAGACAGACAATGCTCGGATTGATGCAGAACTGGCCACTGACAGTAGACCGGATCCTCGACCATGCCGCGGTCAACCATGGGTCGCGCGAAGTCGTCACCCGCTCGGTCGAGGGGCCGATCGTCCGCACCACCTATGCCGACATCCACCGGCGCGCCAAGCAGGTCTCCAATGCACTGAAAGCAGAAGGA
>JALOSP010000363.1 GCA_025458365.1 Hyphomonadaceae bacterium | reverse complement strand
GAACTGATCGCCCCCGGCGGCAGCCGCTCGCTGGAGGTCGTCAAGGTCGCCTGGGTGTGAGGAGAAGGCGGGCGCCATGGCGCCCGCATCGGCCGTCGGAGCCGTCAGCGTTCTGTCAAAGGGTGCTGAACGCTCACAGGCTCACCCGCCAAACCCCGCTGCGAGTGAGGCTTGCAGGCGCTCCAACTGGGCGTTGACCGGGTTGGGCGCTTCCTCTTCCGGGTCGGCCTGGTACATCGACACGTCCAGACGGTCCACGCGGTCATAGATCCGGGCCGACCGCTCCAGCAGGACCAGCAGGCGCGCTGGCAGGCCCTCGGCAGGCTCGCTCTGGGCGCTGCACACCTTGCGGGCACCCAGCCGGTATTTCGGATCGCGCGCCTGGGCGGGCGTCATCTCGCCTTCGCGCACGGCGCGCTGCACCAGAAGCCAGCTGGATGCCTGCATCAAACGAGTGGTCAGCCGCATGCTCTCCGAAGCGTAAGACAGGGCCGCCGAACGGTCCAGGGTGCGGCTCTCGGCGCGTCCCTCGCCATCCAGATAGGCGGCCGTTTCACTGACCAGATCCATGCCCTCATGGAACATCTTCTCGAACAGGTCCGAGCTGGCAAAAGCCTCGATCCGGTCATTGCTCCCCAGAGCTGCTGTCACTTCCTTGAACACTGTAATGCCCCCAAGTCCCTACCTGGACAGTCTGGCTTAGCCGACCCGGTCCATTGTTTTGTTTCACAACGGTAACAGCAAGGCCCATGCCGGTTTACCGTTCTGCCATGGCGGCTCTTCACCCCTTCGAGGGCGCAGACCCGGATGCGATTCGCGTTTCAGGACTGTTTTGTCCCAAAAACCGCGTCTGCTGCGGACAGAGATGCCCTCTTCGAGGCAATCAACGCCCTGCACTGCGCAGCTTCGGCTTCAAGTGTGGCAATGCGCTCTTCGAGCTCGTGGATCGAGAATTCTTCGAGCCTGACCGGCTTCGGCGCCGGTGTCGCAAACAGGTCTTCAATGAGAGCCATGCAGCCCTTCTCCCGTGTCAGGCGAAATCAAAACCGCAAAACCGGTCGAGAGTCCAGTCCCCCTGAGGAGCAAACCTGTTCAACCAGTCTGCCGGGCAATCACTTTATCGAGGAAGCCGAGGCACGCATCCAGCTCTGCGATCTCCAGAAACTCGTCCGGCTGATGGGCCTGAGCAATGGAGCCGGGGCCGCAGATCACGGTGGACAGTCCGGCCTTCTGGAAGATCCCGCCCTCGGTGCCATAGGCCACGGTGCGCAGCTGGTTGTCACCTGTGAATTGCCGGGCGAGCTGCTCGGCCAGACCATCGGGCTCTGGCGCCATGCCCGGGCTGTGGGTCAGCCAGAACAGGCTCGCGCCGCCTTCTGGGGCGCGGGCCTTGATCGAGGCATCCACCGCATCGACCAGCGGCTGCAGTTCGGCCATGATGAAGCCGGGGTCCACATCCGGCTCGCTCCGCAGATCGAACACGAACCGGCACTGTCGGGCCAGAATGTTCACCGCTGTTCCGCCGTCCACCTTTCCGATCGTGATCGTGGTACCCGCCGGCTCGAACAGGCTGTCGCCAGGTGCTTGGGCGCGGAGGCGCGCTGCAATTGCGGCCACGGCCTGCATCAGCGGCAAAGCCTCCATGATGGCTGACACGCCCTGGTCGATCTGACTGGAATGGGCCTCCCGCCCGGTCACCTCGATGGCAAACGAGCTTATCCCCTTCTGGCCGCTCATCACCTTCATGTTGGAGGGTTCGCCGACAAACACCGCGTCGATCCCTGGCAGGGTGGCGGCCATCTGTTCGACCATCGGAGGCGCACCGACGCAGCCCACCTCTTCATCGTAAGACAGCGCCCAGTGGATCGGTCGCGTCAGGGGAGCCGACGCCATAACCGGCGCCAGCGCCATCAGGCAGGCCGAAAAGCCCTTCATGTCGCAAGTGCCACGGCCATAGAGCCTGCCATCAGCCTCGGTCAGCACCCAGGGGTCGGTGCTCCACGGCTGACCATCGACGGGCACCACATCGGTGTGACCGGACAGGATGATGCCGCCGGGTGCCTCCACCGGCCCGAAGCTGACGATCAGATTGGCCTTGGTGCCGGTGGCATCCACCACCCGCCGGGTCCGGGCGCCCAAGGCCTGCACTTCAGCCTCGACCCAGTCGATCAGCGGCAGGTTGGAGTTGCGCGATGTGGTGTCGAACGCCACCAGCTTTGCCAGCGCGACAATCGCGTCAGCCCGCAATGGATGGGCCGACCCCACGCCTAACCGACCACGCCGATCAGCTCGACCTTGAATACCAGCGCTGCATTGGGCGGAATGTCGGCGCCGGCACCTTGCTCGCCGTAAGCCAGCTCCGGCTTCAGATAGACCATCCAGGTGTCACCCGGGCGCATCAGCTGCAACACTTCGGTCCAGCCGGGGATCACGCCGCCGACCGGAAACTCGGCCGGTTCGCCACGGGCGTAGGAGCTGTCAAACACCGTGCCGTCGGGCAGCGTGCCTTCGTAATGGACCCGCACGGTGGAGGCCGCCGTCGGCTTGGCACCGGTCTCAGGCCCGGACTTTTCCACCTTGTAGAGCAGGCCCGAGGCAGTTTCCTGCACTCCGGCTTCAGCCTTCTTTGCAGCGATGAAGTCCTGCGAGGCCTTCATGTTGGCGACAGGGTCACGCTTGGCCGCTTCAGCTTCCTCCACACCGGCCATCACCGACGTGTCAGAGGGTTGCTGCTGGCATGCGCCAAGCAGGGCCAATGCAGAAACAGTCAGGGCGGCAAATGCGGTTTTCATGGCAACTCCGGGAATC
>JALOSP010000362.1 GCA_025458365.1 Hyphomonadaceae bacterium | reverse complement strand
GAGCCGCTGCCAGGACCGCTTCGACATCATCAGGCGCGACGGCCAGCACCATCCCGATTCCGCAATTGAAAGTGCGGCGCATTTCTGCGGTTTCGATCCGGCCAGCGCGGGCCAGCCAGTCAAATACAGGCGTCAGACCCAAGGCGCTGTCATCATATCGTGCTTGGACCGTGTCAGGCAGCATGCGTGGTACATTCTCGGTCAGACCGCCGCCCGTGATGTGGGCCAGCCCCTTGATCCATCCCGACTTGAGCAGGGGCGCAATCAGCCTCGGATAGAGCGCGGTTGGCACCATCAGCGCTTGCGCCAGCGTCTGGTCGTTGGAAAATGGTGCGGTGGCATCCCAGGCCAGACCGCTGCGGGCCACGACGGCGCGGATCAGTGAATAGCCATTGGCGTGCGGCCCGCTCGACGGAATGCCGATCAGTACATCGCCCTGACCCATCTGATCGAGCCTTGGCAGGATCGCCTTACGCTCCACCGCTCCCACACAGAACCCGGCCAGGTCATAAGTGCCAAGCGGATACATGCCGGGCATTTCGGCGGTCTCCCCGCCAATCAGCGCGCATCCGGCGATCTCGCAGCCGCGCGCGATCCCTTCGATCACCCTTGCAGCCACGTCCACATCCAGTTTGCCACATGCGAAATAGTCGAGGAAGAATAGCGGCTCGGCGCCTTGGGCAAGCACGTCATTGACGCACATCGCGACCAGATCCTGACCGATCCCGTCATGCAGGCCCGTTGTGATCGCGATTTCCAGCTTCGTCCCGACACCATCTGTCCCTGACACCAGCACCGGGTCTTGCAGACCGGTCGCCTTCAAGTCGAACAGGCCGCCAAAGCCGCCCAGCCCGCCCATCACGCCGGGCCTGCGGGTCCGTGCTGCAGCCGGACCGATCCGGGCTATCAGGCTGTCGGCGGCATCAATGTCCACACCGGCTGCCTTGTAGGTCATGGGTGCGTCAGGCTGGATCGGTGCCGTCAGGGCTGTTTCGGGGCTGACGGTAGTGCCATCAGGCAGGGAAGATTGGCCGGTCATGGCCTGATGCGATAGGCCCGCCTGCAATCAGGTTCAAGCCACGGTTTCACCAACGCGCGGCTCTGCTATAGAAGCTGCATGACCCGACGCGCCCTGCACCCCGCCCGCCTTCTTCGCGCCACCGGATTGGCACTGCTTGTGCTCACCGGTTGCAATCTGCCTGCAGTGACGTTTCCAGCGTCCGCCCAGACAGCTGCGCCCGCCACGCTGATGGTGGATGTGCCGCTGGCGGGCTTGCAAGACTGGATCGCGGTGCGCAATGCCCTGGCGTCGCTGGGTGACGGGGTTGGTGCCCGTGTCGAAGCCCTGTCGACGCAGGGGGCCATCGTGTCCTTTGTCTGGCCGGGCGATGCGGGCACGCTGGACGCGGCGCTGGCGCGGGTCGGCTACCGGCTCGACCGGGCCGCGACACCGACCGGTCGGCCTGTGTTGCGCACCACCCGTTAGGTCTGTCGATGGCGCAAGGCGCATTCAACTTCCAGCCGCGGCCCCTGCCGGAGCCGGGCGCGCTGGAAATGGGGCTGGCTCCCAGACTGGCCGCAACGCTGCGTGACCCGGGCTTGTGGCCGGGGCGCGCCATGGTGCTGTGGCATCGTGAAGCCGCGATCCGTGCAGCCGCCTTGGGCTGGCTGCAGGCGCGCTGGTCCGGCGACCAGGCGCCTTTGGTATTGAACACCCACGGACTGCGGTTCCCTGACGAAAATGCCGCATTCGTGGCGTTGAGCGATGCAGAGCGCGGCGTGCGCACCGTGCTGGTGCTGGCGCCCGCCGCGGCTGATTTGCTCGAGATCGCCTTGCCCGACTTGCGCTCACGTCTGCTTGGCATTGCCTCGGTCAGCCTGCCCGAACCGGACCAGCGGGTGATCGAGGAATTGTTGTCCCGCTATTGTGCGGCACTGGGCCTGACCGTTGCTGCGCGCGATCTGGAACATGCCGCGGCCCTGCTGCCGCCGCGCCTCGGTGCAGTCCGTGCGGCTGTCGCCGAACTGAATGAAAACGCCGGTATGGCCGCCCGGATCGACCGTGTGCGCCTGTTTGCCGCGTGTCATACCGCTGCGACCCTGGCTGGAGACGACATTCCATGACAGCACCAGCCCGCTACCTGAACCGGGAACTGTCCTGGCTGCAGTTCAACACCCGCGTGCTGAAGGAAGCGGTCAATCCCCGCCATCCTCTGCTTGAGCGCCTGATGTTCCTGTCGATCAGCGGCTCGAACCTGGATGAGTTCTACATGGTGCGGGTCTCGGGCCTGCTCGAACTGATCAAGGAAAACATCAAGACACCCAGTATTGATGGCAAGAGCCCGCTGCGGCAGCTGGAGGATATCAATGCCGTGGCCGGGGAGTTGATGGCCAGCCAGCAATCGATCTGGAACGGGTTGCGGTGCGAACTGGCCACGTCGGGCATCGAACTGCTGGAAGCCGCCGATGTGCTGCCGTCAGAGGCCGAACAATTGCGGGCCACCTTCATGCGCGCCGTGTTTCCGGTGCTGACCCCGTTGGCGGTGGATATGGCCCACCCATTCCCCTTCATTCCCAACCTGGGCTTTACCGTCGCCTTCAAGCTGCGGGCCGCCAGTGGCAAGGAAATGACCGCGCTGGTGCCGGTGCCGCTACAGGCGCCCCGCTTCCTGCCGGTACGCAAGGCGCCGGGCATCAGCCGCTGTGTGGCGCTGGAAACGGCCATTGGCATGTTTGCTGATGCCCTGTTTCCGGGGTTCGAGGTTCTGGGGTCGGGTGCGTTCCGGATCATCCGTGACAGCGATGTGGAAATCGAAGAAGAGGCCGAGGACCT
>JALOSP010000361.1 GCA_025458365.1 Hyphomonadaceae bacterium | reverse complement strand
CAGGCATCGAGCGACCGGTCGAGCACGTCGAGCGGCATCGCGCCCTGCAGCAGGACCTGATCATGGAAACCAGTCAGGTTGAATGTCTCGCCCAGTGCGGCCCTGGCCTTGTCGCGTGCTTCCAAGAGATCGACCTTGCCGACCATGTAGCAGGTGGCCTGACCGGGCCAGACGCAGTAACGCTCGATCTCGGTGACTACGCTTTCGCGCTTGTCGCCGGTGGCTTCGACCATGAAGTCCACCGCCTGTTCCTTGCTCCAGCGCTTAGCGTGCAGGCCGGTATCGACCACGCAGCGCGCGGCCCGGAAGGCCATGCTCTGCAGATAGCCCAATCGGCCTGCAGGATCACTGGCATACATGCCGATCTCGTCAGAGAGTTGCTCGGCATAGAGCGCCCAACCCTCGCCGTAAGCGCCAAACCACAAGAGCTTGGAGCGCAGATAGTGCAGGCCCTCAGCCTCCTGCGCCAGCGCGATCTGCAAGTGATGGCCCGGTGATGCCTCATGATAGGTCAGCGTCGGCAGCGACCATTTCGGCCATTCGGCAGTGTCGCGCAGATTGATGTAATAGGCACCGGGGCGTGATCCGTCGGGCGCTGGCGGCTGGTAATAGCCGCCGGGCGCACCAGCCTCTGTGGCAGGCGGGATGCGCTTGACCTCCACCGGGGCGCGGGGCAGCTGGCCGAACACTTCGGGCAGCCGCTTGGCCAGTGCCTCCATCTGTATATTGAGGTCAGCGATCAAAGCAGCCTTGCCGTCATCGGTGTTGGGGTAGAGATATTGCGGATCACGGGCCAGCGCCTGCATCCGCTGTCCCACGCTGCCAGATGTCAGGCCCAGCGCCTTCAGGCCGGTATCCATCTCGGCTTGAACTTCGGCCAGCACGGTCTCGCCCAGCCTGAAGACATCGTCAGCGCTGCGTGCCGTGGTCGTCCAATAGCCCAGACCAGCGCCATAATAGGCATCGCCCTCTGGCAGCTTCCACACCCCTGCGTCCGAGGTGGACTGCGCGCGCAAGGCCTCCAGCGCCTCGATTTGGGCGCGCAGGGCAGGGACCACCTTGTCATTGACCAGTGTCGTGGCCACCTGCCCGAGCGTGCCCGCATCCAGCCCGGCCTCGCCTGCCTTGCGGGCAAGCCCTGTGACCAGCACGGACTCTGTCGCAGGCAGACCCGCCATGCCGCGCAACTGGCCGAGCGCCCGGTCGATGATGAAATTCGGAGGGATCACGCCCTTGGCCGCGTGGGCGCCCACCCGCTCGGTTTCTGCCGCGATCGGGCCTGGACACCCCTCGACCCGCGCCAGCCAGGCATCGGCCCCAGCCTGATTGTCCACCGGATGCTGGCTGTCCAGGAAGTCCGGCATGCCAACGTAGGAGCCCGACAGCTGGCTGACCACATAGGGCTGGGGCGGGCCAAATCCGCTGTCGCCATAGCCGAACCGGTGCCCGGCCTGGCTGTATTTTGCCGCCGACAGCGCCACATCGCGCGAGATCGCATCTGCCGGAGACAGACCGTCAGGCTTGATGGCTTCCAGCTTTTCGATCCAGCCGGACACCAGCGCATTGTCCGCCGCCACGCCAGCCGCCGACCGGTCTGACACGCGCGCCATGAACGGCCCGCCCGCCAATTGCTCGCTCGCCGCCAGGCTGGTCGCCTGCTCGGGGCTGCGCTTGAGCATGTCGGTTACCATGCCATCGAGCACGGCGGTGAGTGCGGCTGACTGGCCCGCACCGTTGCAGCCGGACAGGCAAGCCAGCCCCGCGCCACCGAGCGCAATGCCGCCCAGAGCCGCTGCGCCCTTCAAGGCATTTCGGCGTGTCAGGTGTGTCATGTGTGCATGCTCCCCGGCAAAAAACTCACGGTTGCGTGTTCTTCCGCTGCTTCCTGCCACGGCGCGACAGGCGCGCGCAAGTGACCGCTTGTTCATGCTGTCACACCGCTGCGATTGACAAACCGACACGCTGGTTCCAACCAGCCGCATGACGATTGTTACCACACCCCAGGCGGCAGTGGCCGCCCTTGAAACCCTGTATTCCACCGCCGTTTCCAGCCTGCGCGAAGCTGTTGCCCGCTTTGTGGCCGATGGCACGACGCCCACGCCCGAACAGCGTGCGGGCTTCCGCTATCCCCAGATCACGCTGACCTATGCCCCTGACGGGCCTGTGCCCATGTCCGACAGGGCGTTCGGCAAGCTCAATGCACCGGGCGTCTATTCATCCACCGTGACCCAGCCTGCATCGTTCGCACCTTTCCTGATCGAGCAATTGGGCGCGCTGATGCGGCACTATGAGCTGACCGCCGAAGTCAGCCTGTCGGATCAGGAAATCCCCTATGCCTATGTGCTCGAAGGCGGCAATGAACTGGGCGCTGGCAATGTGCCGCCGGGTGATCTGGCGCGCTGGTTTCCCACCCCGCTCCTGTCTGCCGTGGGTGACGAGATCGTCGATGGCAAATGGTGGGCCTATGACGAGTTCGATGACCGTCCACTGGCCCATTATGACGGGCTGCGAGTGGATTATTCGCTGAAGCGGCTGGTGCATTATTCCGGCACCGACTGGCGCGATTTCCAGCCCTGGATCCTGTTCACCAACTATACCCGCTATGTCGATGAATTCGTGCGCTGGGGCATCGAGCAGGTGCGCGACCCGAACCAGCGCTACACAAAGCTGATCGGTTCGGGCGGTGTGGTGATTGCCGCCGATGACGAGGCCGAAGAGGCGGTGCGCCGCGTGGCCGACGCCCCGTGGCGCAAGTATCAGATGCCGGCCTATCACCTCGTGACCGACGATGGAGACGGGATCACGCTGGTCAACATCGGTGTCGGCCCGTCGAACGCC
>JALOSP010000360.1 GCA_025458365.1 Hyphomonadaceae bacterium | reverse complement strand
TCAAGCCTGCGCGCAGTCAGCCGCATTGCCCACCAGATCAGAAGGATGTCGAGCCCGAAGAAGCCAACCACTGGCCAGGCGCCAACCAGCAAGAAGGAGATGCCCGCCACAAAGCTGATCACGATCAAGGCACCCATCACCAGCATCAAGCCGCGATCGCTCAATGCCCGGTTTGGCCGGATCGAGACATCCATGTAACAGCGCCCTTCCGGTGAAGGCGGGGGTTCTACCAGCTCGGTCAAAGTTGCAGCCATCCGCGCAACCTAGTCGTACTGGCGCAAAGGAAAACCGGGGCGGGGCAACAGACTGCAGGAGCACCCCGCAAAACTTCACTGGTTTGCGGGATTTGACGGCGCAAAGCCTGCCGCCTAAGCGGATCGGCGAGGACCCATGACCGAACCGGCACCGCGACGACTGACTGATCTTGTGCTGGCCGCTCTGCTTGGTGGGCTGGTGTCGGCCGTGCTGGCTGGCGGCGGGATTGCCTGGCATATGGCCGGGCGCGACCCCGCAGCTGTGGTCGGCAATGATGCTTCGGTATCAGCCACACCGACGCTGGATGCGCTTGATGCGGTGCGCTGCCCGCGTGGCTTGAGCAAGACAGTACAGGTCCGTGGTCGCGAAGACGGGTTTTCGCGGCTCGACAGCGAGCCTGCAGAGGTTGATCCGGCTATGCGCCAGTTTGGCGGCTTTGACGATCTGGCTGCCGGGCGGCCAAGAGCCCAGACCCTGCGCGACTTCGACGACACCGGCCCCGACGGGATGCTGATCCACCATTTCGACATTCCTGAAGGCACTGTCTCCGGCACGCTGGTCCTGCATGCCAGAGCGGCAGGAGCCGGGGCCGAAAACGACTTTATCGGCCTGATCCCGCAACAGCCTTACCTGTCGCCTGCGGGGGCGCCAAAACTGGCCAGCTATACATTTGCGATGGCTGATGCCCGCGCCAATCTGGTCACCACGGCCCAGGGAGAATTGCTGGCCGTCCCGCTGGCAGGGTTTGGGCCGTCCGCCCGGGAGCCCTTTCCTGACATCCTGTCCCACATGGCAAGCCTGTCGGCGAAGGGAAAACCGGCACGCCTGACGTTGGAAGTGGTGGACGATACCGCTGTCGATGTGGCCGGTCTTGCATTGTGCGTGGAGCCGGACGAGGAACGGGGGGTGACGTTCGTCGAACTCTCGGACAAGCCGATGGGTGCAGAAGTCTCGGTTCTCGCCTGTTCACTCGACATGACCCAGAATTTGTGTGGGCCGACGCAGGGAGACGTGGCCTGCGATCAGGCGCTGCCTGTGGCCTGCTACCGGGACGGCACCGCCAGCAAGCCCGAGGGCCTGAAAGAGAGCTTCCTGAACGACGCGACATTTGTCGGTGGCGAAGTGCGCGCCACTCCGCCAGTGCCGGGGGAGAGTTTTCAGACGCTCGAGGACGCCAGCCGCTTCTGTGCGGACCGGTTCGGCGAGGGTTGGCGTGTGCTGAGCTATCAGGAAGGCGGCGGCGCCGTGGTCATTTCGCGCAGCCGCATCCCGGCCCGCACCCGACTGTGGATCGATATCCGCGACCAGCCGCGCGCCCGGTGCTGGGACCGGCCCGAGCGTGGCCGCATCCTGACGGACACCGGACCCTGATTGCACCACCTGCAACCGCCGGAGCAGTCTCAGGTGGACCCGACAGAGGTTGGGGAGTTCTCCGGATCGGCACTCTCGAGCCGCGATGGTCCGGCCTCGGACGGCAGATCGATCAAGATCGTGGTTCCCTTGCCTTGCGCGCTCTGCAGGTGCAGGGTTCCGCCGAGAGCTGACGTGCGGCTGCGCAGATTGGCCAGCCCACGCCCGCCAACCTGTCGATCCGGATCAAACCCGATGCCGTTGTCGGCGATCTCGACCCGCAAATGCCCGCCCTCGCGGCTCTCAGGGCAAGTTACGCGGATGGACATCGATGTCGCCCGCGCATGACGCACCACATTGGACACACTTTCTTGCAGGACACGATAAAAGCTCAGGATCCGGCGCGGGTCGCTCCATTCCAGATCGAAGTCGAGGGGAATATCCCATGTGAATGCGACGCCGGCTGCATCCAGTTGTTGTCGCGCGCGGTGGGCAAAGTTGGACAAGGCGACCTGCAAGCTGACCGGCCCCTCGTCGAGGGCATCGACAACCAGCCGCAAGTCGGCAATCCCCTGCTCCAGCTCAGCCACCATCTCGGCCTGCGGGATCGGTTCGTAGCGTGCCCGCCACAGCAGGGACACAAGCTGCCCGCCAATCCCGTCGTGGATGTCGCGGGCAAAGCGCTTGCGCTCTTCCGCGACAGCCTGAAGCTCGGCCTGCTGCTGAAGCCGGATGGCCTGATCGGCGACCGTGGCCGACTGCCGGGCTGCCAGACTGCGAGCCTCGGCCCGCTCGACAACGAGTTGGCGTGTGGCGGCCACCGCTGCAAGCGGAAGTCCCACACCACACAGGAACACAGGAGCCAGATCGCCAAGGCTGGCTGCCAGGAGATCAGGCACGCCAACACGCCAGCCAATGATGCTCACAAGGCCGGCCAGCAGGGTCATCGCACTCAACCCTTGCCATGGTCCGGAGGCAGAAGCAGGCATGGAGCCTGTTCCCCACAGCGCCAGAAACCCGCCAACGAACAAGGCAGACCCGGCCAAGCGGGCCGCGACCGCCAAAACCTCGTCAGGCAGTGTTCCAGTGCTGCCTGCTGTTGTCATCAGCAAGCAGGCACACACAATCAGACCACCAGCCAAAGCAGCCCAGGCTTGCCTGACGGCGAGCGTGAACAACGCCGAAACCAGCCCGACGACAGCCGCCGCCAGACCCAGCGCGCGGATCAGGCCAAGCC
>JALOSP010000359.1 GCA_025458365.1 Hyphomonadaceae bacterium | reverse complement strand
TGAGGACAGCCGCGCTCCCGAGGCCAGATTCAGTGCTGGCTTTCCGGCAAGCGCACGATCAGGCCGTCCAGCTCTGCGGTGACCGGGATCTGGCATGACAGGCGCGAGGCTTCGGTGACACCTTCGGCAAAGTCCAGCATGCTTTCTTCCATGCTCTTGGCGCCGCCGACCTTGGCCCGCCATGCGTCATCCACATAGACGTGGCAGGTGGCACAGGCACAGGCCCCGCCGCAATCAGCGACAATGCCGGGAACATTATGCTTGATGGCGCCTTCCATGACAGTGGAGCCGACCGGCACGTCAATCGTGGTTTCGGTGCCATTGTGCTGGATATAGGTGATCTTTGGCATGGGCTTTGAGCATCCGTCTTGTGTTGTGGCAGGCTGACCAGTCAGTGTGGATCGGCAGCAATCTGTTTCATCGACACCGACATATCGCCAAGTTTCTCCGGTGCAACCTTTGAACCCCGTGCGATCAGCTGTTTTCCCACCACAAACTCCGGTGGCGCATTGATTGCATCCACCGCCAGCAGCCTGCTGTCGCCATCCAGATGGAAGGCCGCAAACCGTCGCGCATCGCGATCACCACGGATGATGGTCATGGCAGCGCCACCCGACAGGCCTGCGGTCTGCAGCTTTACGTCATATTGGTCCGACCAGAACCAGGGCGGCTCTACCACCGGGCGCGGCTGGCCAAGGATCGCGGCAGCAGCCAGCTTCGCCTGTTCCAGCGCATTGTGCACGCTTTCCAGCCGGGCGCGCCTGCCGTGATAGTGCACCAGAGGGCGGCTGGCACAATCGCCGATGGCGAAGATGCGCGGATCACTGGTGCGCGCGTCCTCGTCGGTGCTGATGCCATTGTCCACGTCCAGATCGGCATCGGCAGCCAGATCGGTATGGGGAATGATCCCGATACCGACCACCACGGCATCGGCGCTCAACACCCGGCCATCATCCAGCACCACGCCATCGACCCGCCCAGCCCCCGTGAGCCGCACGACCCCGGTCCCCGTGAGGATGGTCACACCCTCGGCCCGATGCAGGGCTTCGTAGAAGGCCGAAACTTGCGGCGTGGTGACCCGGGCCAGAACCCGCGGCATGGCCTCCACCACGGTGACCTCCATCGCCGCCTTGCGCGCCACGGCAGCGACCTCCAGCCCGATATAGCCGCCACCAATCACCACCATTTTGCGCCCGGCCACCAGCTCTGGCCGCAGCCCGTCAGCATCGGTCACACTGCGCAGATAATGCACACCGTCCAGATCGGCGCCTTCGACCGGCAGTTTGCGCACATGGCTGCCGGTGGCGATGATCAGCGCGTCATAACCATGCATTGTGGCGTCGCTGGCCTGAACGGTGCGGGCCATCCGGTCCAGATGCAGCACGCGCGTGTCGGGGATGAAGGTGACGCCTTCATCGACCAGCGCTTCGACCGGTTTCAGGACCACACGCTCCAGGCTCATGGCGCCGGACAGATAGGCCTTCGACAGCGGCGGGCGCTGATAAGGCGCGACCGGTTCGGCACCGATCATCGTGATCGCGCCCGCATAGCCGCCTGCCCGAAGGCTCGTCACGGCTTGAACTGCCGCCTGCCCGGCCCCGGCGATCACCACGGAATGAACTGGAAACTGCCCCATGGGTTTGTATTATGGACCGACGGGCGGATTGCCAAGTGGGCAGTCCCACGGGCGGCCAAAGGACCGGGGACCTCCAGGTCCGCGTGGTGGCACTGTGACCGGTATTGACCTTCATCAACGCGTTTTGAGCCGCAAAATTACTGCGGCGCGGACCGGGAGGTCCGCGACCCTGTGGCCGGGCTCCCGCGCAAGCAAGGCAGTGCCAGAAAAGGCTTGCAAAATCACGAGTGTCACAATGCAGTTCGGCTTCTTGATTTGCGCGAGAATATCCGTATTTGCCGCAGTCCCGGCGGACCTGGGTAACTCCACAGTCCACTAACGCCCCTCGGGCCCAGGCCACACGATGGTGGTGCCAATTCAGCGGCACGTGTCATCGGCGTAAGCTCCCAAGGGCGGACCTGACGCAAACACGTTTGTCCGACTAACGCCGGCCTGGGTTGTAACGAGAAAATAGGGGGGTTCCGCCGGTGGACCACTTCGCAACAAGCCTGTGCGCCGTGCGCGCACTTGATCCCGACATCCCTGTCGCGGTGAACCGCCCGTGGCTGGTCACGGCAGCAGCGGAACGGTTCACGTCGGGCTTCAATGCCAGTATCCTCTATGCCGTGAAGGCCAACCCGTCGCCATGGGTGCTCGATGCGCTCTGGGCGGGCGGCGTGCGCGCGTTCGACGTGGCATCCGATGTGGAGTGCGCGCTGGTGCGTGGCCGCTTCCCGGATGCGACACTGGCTTTCATGCACCCGGTGAAGTCGCGCAAGGCGATCCGCCGGGCCTATTTCGAGCACGGTGTCCGGATCTTCGCGCTCGACAGCGCCGATGAGCTGGCCAAGATCCTCGATGAGACCGATGGCGCCAAAGACCTGACCCTGGTGATCCGGATGGCTGTGGAAAACACTGCCGCGGACCTGCCGCTGGCCGCCAAGTTCGGGATTGCCGGGGAAGACGCTGTAGCGCTGCTGCGCGCGGCCCGCGCTGCCACCCGCGAGGATCTGGGCATCTCGTTCCATGTCGGCTCCCAGTGCATGGACCCCAACGCCTGGCTGAAGGCGCTGGCCGATGTCAGCGAGATCATCCGCAAGGCCGCGCGCGAGCCGCCGGACCTGTCGCTGTTCTTCCACGCCATCGAGACCGCGTTCGAAACCATGCCGGTGACGATGAATTGCGAGCTGTGGGCAGAGCCAGGCCGGGCGCTGGTGGCCGAAGCCACTTCCATCGTGGCCCGCGTGGAGCTGCGCAAGGGCGGTGCGCTTTATATCAATGACGGCTCCTATGGCACGCTGTTTGACGCCACGCATGTGGCCTGGCGCTATCCGGTGCGGGTCCTGCGGGCCAATGGCGACAGTGTGGCAGCGGCCAGCACACCGTTCCAGCTCTATGGGCCGACCTGTGATTCCATCGATGCGGTCGATGGTCTGGTCGATCTGCCCGCCGATATCCGTGAAGGCGACTTCATCGAGTTCGGCATGCTGGGCGCTTACGGCGTGTCGATGGCGACCCGGTTCAACGGGTTTGGCGATGTGGTCGACGTGACCAGTGCCGAAATGCCCTGGGCCAGCCAATATGCTGACGCCGTGGAAGAAGTGTGCCCGCAAGGCCGGTTGCTGGCGTTCAAGCGTCAGGGTTAGCCGCAAGCTACAGGCGGGCGCTTGAACCGGGCGCCCGCTCCCGGCATGAGGGGCGGATGACCGAGACCCTCGCATATGCCCTTGTCCTGACAGCCGCGCCCGGCAGCCAGTCCATCTCCAGCAGGCTGGCGGCGGCCGCCGAAGCTTCGATAGCCACAGTCTGTGAGGTGTTGGGGCGGCGCTGGCTGGCACCGGCGGAGGCCCTCTGGATCGACTTTGCGGCACCTGAGGACATGGACCTGTCAGAGGTGATCGCCTCGGCTCGAGGTCTGCCCGGGGGCGCCCCTGTGGATGTCAATGCGTTTGCCGTCGATCTTGCCAACACCCGCCGCAAGCTGCTCGTCGCCGACATGGATTCCACCCTGATCGAGCAGGAATGCATTGACGAGATGGCCGCGATGCTGGGCCTGAAGGACCAGATCAGCGCGATCACCGAAGCGGCCATGCGGGGAGAACTGGACTTTGAAGACGCCCTGCGCGCCCGGCTTGGCCTGCTGAAAGGGCTGGAAGAAGCCGACTTGCAACAGGTGTTCGACCAGCGGATCAGCCTCATGCCCGGGGCACGCACATTGGTGGCCACCATGCGTGCCCATGGTGCCTTCACTGCCATCGTCTCGGGCGGGTTCACCTTTTTCACCAGTCAGGTCCGGGCCGCGCTGGGTGCCGATGCCGATCATTCCAACACGCTGGCCATGGAGGCCGGACGGCTGACCGGCGATGTGGTCGGCCCGATCCTGGGAAAGGATGCCAAGCTTGCGTGGCTTGAGCATTACACCAATGAGCGCGGTCTTGACCGGTCACTCACCATGGCTGTGGGTGACGGGGCAAACGATCTGGCCATGGTCCAGGCGGCAGGGCTGGGCGTGGCCTATCGCGCCAAACAGGTGGTGGCAGCCCAAGCCGCGGCCTCCATCACCCATGGCGACCTGACTGCCTTGCTTTACCTGCAGGGCTATTCCCGAGACGAGTTTGCCCCATGATCCCGATCCATCTCGATCCGGCCAAGCTGACCATCGCGCTGGTCGGGCGTGGGGTGCTGGCAGAGCGGCGGCTGACCGGGCTGCGGGCCTTGGGGTGCGAGCCGGAGCTTTACACCGACGGGCCCGAACCGGCCTTTGCCGCGCTGGCCGGCCCCGGCCTGATCCACCGTCTCCCCGACGCGTCGGACATTGCCCGGTTCAACGTGCTGTGGGTGGCCGATATCGACCCGGAAGCCGCCGAGGCACTGGCCGCTGCAGCCCGTGCGGCCAAGGTCATCGTCAATGTCGAAGACGTATTGCCGCTGTGTGACTTCCACACCCCATCAGTGGTGCGCCGGGGCCGTCTCGTGTTGAGCGCAGGGACAGGCGGGGCAAGCCCGGCGGCAGCATCAGACATACGGTCGCGACTGGAAGCCACATTCAGCGCCGATTGGGACCCGGCACTGGACGAACTGGCCGCCCTGCGCCTGAGCATGAAAGCCGACGGATTGGACAATGGCGAGATCAGGACGCGGTCGCTGGCCTGGCTGGCGGAACGGTTCGGCCCGGCGGGATGAAGCCCCTCGCCCCATGCAGTGGGGAGAGGGAGAAGACACGCCAACCATCAGCCAGCCTCAAGGTTCGCTTTAGGCCCGCCTGATTGTTGCGAGGACTTCGATCAGGTCTAAGCGCGCAATGGCAATCATCACTGCAAACCTGCTCGACGAAGGCACCCCGGTCTGGTGGACCGGGTCTGTCTGGCATTCCGACATGGCCCTGGCAGCACGGCTGGATGGCAAGCAGGCCGAGGCGCTGCTGGGCGATCTGTCCGCGCAATTTGCAACGCAGGTTGCATCGCTGGAAGTTGCCCCGTTCAACCGGGACGACACCGTGCCCCGGCGCCAGCGCATCCGCCAGCTTGGCCCGACTGTGCGGCCCGACCTTGGCCCGCTGAATGCGGACGCTGCGCGGATCGCGGCCTGATGTATCGCGCCAGCCCGGTGGATGTGGCCATCCTGCAAGAGCGGGCGGCTGACTATCGCGATCAGGTGGAACGGCGCCTTGCGGGCACATTGAGCGAGGATGCGTTCAAGCCGTTGCGCCTGATGAACGGGCTGTATCT
>JALOSP010000358.1 GCA_025458365.1 Hyphomonadaceae bacterium | reverse complement strand
ATCGGCTTCCTGTCGAACCGCTTCGACAGTGGCCCGTGCCTCTGCTCTCGATGCCGCAACCGCAGCATCGGCTTCAGCCCGCGCTGCCTGGGCCGCCTGGCTTTCACGCTGGGCCGCCGCCAGATCATCCTCGATCGTCTTGCGCCGGGCTGCCAGAGTTGCAGCGATCCGGGGCAGAACACTTGTGGAAAGGATCAGATAAAGCGCACCGAATGCCACCCAGAACCAGAAGATCTGGCTGGAAAACAGCGAGGAATCGAACGGCGGAAAACCGCTGCTCGCCTTCTCGCCAGCATGGGCAACTGCATCCTTAGCAGCTTGGGATTCACCGGCCATAGACGCAAGACTCCTGTCTTCAGGCGCCGGGAGATTGATCACCTCCCGGCCTGTTCCAATCGTGCGACGATCAGACCACGAAGAGCAAGAGGATGGCGATCAGCAGCGAGAAGATGCCGAGCGCTTCGGTCACGGCAAAGCCGAACACCAGGGTGCCGAATTGGCCTTGCGCTGCAGACGGATTGCGCAGCGCGCCTTCCAGGTAGCTCGAAAAGATGTTGCCCACGCCCAGCGCGGCGCCAAACATGCCGATGGTGGCCAGACCGGCACCGATGAACTTTGCGGCTTCTGCGTCCATGATGAATTCTCCTGCGAAAAAAGGGGTTGTCGGATTGTGGATGGGTTCAATGGTGCCCTGCGTCGAGGGCATCCTTGAGGTAGATGCAGGTCAGCAGCGTAAACACGTATGCCTGCAGGAAAGCGACCAGGGTCTCCAGTCCGTAGAGTGCCACGGTCATCACGAAGGGCAGGATCGAGCCGACCACGCCAAGTGCGCCGCCAGCTTCCCACATGGCCGGAACGAAGCCCGCAAACACCTTGACCAGAATGTGCCCGGCCAGAATGTTGGCCCACAGACGCACAGAATGGGACAGGGGCCGGGAGAAGAATGAAATCACCTCGATCACGCTGACAAATGGCAGGATGACCGCGGGCACGCCGGACGGCACAAAAATCTTGAAGAACCCGAACCCGTTGCGGATCAGACCGACGACGATCACGGTGAAGAACACCAGCAACGCCATGGTCGCTGTCATCACGATCTGGCTGGTTGGCGTGAAATTGTAGCCGAACAGGCCGACCAGATTGATCGTCAGGATGAACAGGAAGAGGCTCATCACCAGTGGCATGAAGGTCTTCACGCCATCGCTGCCTGCCGCGCTGTGCAACATGCCGTGAACGAAATTGTAGGCTGTCTCGCCAAGGGTCTGCATCCGGCCCGGCACCAGTGCCGCCTTGGCTGACGACAGCAGCATGAAGGTCGCTGGGATGGCCGCACCAATCAGCAGGTAAAGGCTGGCATTGGTGAACGACAGATCATAACCGGCGGCCTCGAAAGGCACGATCGGCTTGATCTGGAATTGACTCATCGGATCGTTGGCCACGCCTGTCCGCCCTTACCTTCAATATCAATCGCCCGCCTCGTCAGACGAGGCAGGCATGTCGTTCCCGATTGGCACTCCGGCACTGATACGCTGTGCCGAACGAACCACATTGACGACACCGGCGGCAAAACCGAACCCGAGCCCGACCAGCAATCCCCATGGCGACGACTTCAACAACCAGTCCAGACCGTAGCCCAACAACGTGCCCACGGCGATTGCAGAGACCAGCTCTGAAGCCATGCGCATGCCAAGAGCCATGCCATTGGACCGGTTGGGGTCCGGCTCCGCTTCGGGTGCATGAGATGCCTGGGCGGCTGCCACCTTGCGGGACAGGGTTTCCAGGGCATCGTCAGCGGGAGAAGGGTGCTGATCCGCCATCACGAGGCCTTGCGTCGAATCCCCCGGGAACAGCCCCGGTGACGCGGCGCGATACCTAGTGGGTGCCCCTTTTCAAGTCAAGCAAGCCAGTCATGGGCATAACAATCTGAAATATTTTGCGAATATGCCGTTGGAAGGCCAATGGCGCGCTTCCGTCGCAGTGGTTTTTCGCAGGTGCGAGGGTCACGGGGGTGTGAGGTTGGGCATCAAGCCGGGAAATCCGTGACTAACGGCTTGCGTCGGGTGGGTTGGAAACGCGTGGTCCAGAGTTGTGGGGAACAGTTTGCCGGGCTCGCTTGGCCGGACGATGTGCCAGACGAAGTCACCCCCCCACCAGCGCCTCGGCTTTCTGCAGGTCCACGCTCACCACCTGGCTGACGCCGCGTTCGGCCATCGTCACGCCGAACAGGCGATCCATGCGAGCCATGGTGATCGGATGGTGGGTGATCACGATGAAACGGGTGTCTGTGTCCTTGCGCATCTGTTCCAGCATCAGGCAGAAACGGTCCACATTGGCATCATCGAGCGGTGCATCGACCTCGTCGAGGACACAGACCGGCGCCGGATTGGACAGGAAGACGGCAAAGATCAGGGCCGCCGCCGTCAGCGCCTGTTCGCCGCCACTCATCAGGCTCATGCTCTGCAAGCGCTTGCCGGGCGGGCAGGCATAGACTTCCAGTCCGCCGCCCAGCGGGTCATCGCTTTCGGTCAGCTGCAGTTCGGCAGTGCCGCCGCCGAACAATGTCTCGAACAGCACCCGGAAATGGCCATGCACCTTGTCAAACGCGGCAATCAGACGCTCACGGCCCTCCGCATTGATCTCGTCGACCCCGCCGCGCAGCTTGGCGATCGCGCCTGTCAGGTCGGCCCGGTCGCTGGTCAGGCCGTCCACGCGGGTCGAGACATCGGCGGCTTCCTCGTCGGCCTGCAAATTGACCCCACCCAAAGCCTCCCGGTCGCGCAGCGCGCGCTCCAGTTTTGACTGGGCTGTGGTGCTGTCCCATCCCGCGGCCCGCTCACCCAGACTGGCCA
>JALOSP010000357.1 GCA_025458365.1 Hyphomonadaceae bacterium | reverse complement strand
ACCCTTTTCTTTTCAGCCATTTACCACTTCCTTGCGAGCAGGGTTGCCAAGCCGCGCAAGGACTTCGCGGGCAAGCGCCACATAGGCCTCCGAGCCGGCGCAGCGGCTGTCATAGATCAGGCCCGGCAGACCATGGCTCGGCGCTTCAGACAGGCGGACATTGCGCGGAATGGCCGTCTCGAACACCCGTTGCCCCATCACCGCCCGCACATCGGAGGCAACCTGTTCGCTCAGCCGGTTGCGGCGGTCCACCATGGTCAGGACAATGCCAAGGATCTTGAGCCGGGAGTTCAGGCTGCCACGCACCCGCTCGACCGTGCCAAGCAGTTGCGACAGGCCTTCCAGCGCAAAGAATTCCGCCTGCAGCGGCACCAGCACGGAGTCTGCGGCCACCAGCGCGTTGAGGGTCAGCAGTCCCAGCGACGGCGGGCAGTCGACAAGCACATGGTCAAACCGGGTCAGCGGCGCCAGCGCATCGGCAAGACGGTGGCTGCGCCGCTCCAGGTCGACCAGTTCCACCTCGGCCCCAGAAAGCGCCGATGTGGCCGGGATGACCTCAAGGTTCGGAACCTTGCTGGGCAGGATGCAGGCGTCGGCCTCCGCCTCCCCCAGCAGCAGATCATAAATGCTGGCACTGCGCTGCTTGCGGTCGATGCCCAGGCCGGTGGAAGCATTGCCTTGCGGGTCGGAGTCGACCAACAGAACCCGCTGGCCAATGGCGGCGAGCGCCGTTGCCAGGTTGATTGCAGTGGTGGTCTTGCCCACCCCGCCCTTCTGATTGGCCACGGCAATGATCATGTCCGGGCCACTCCCCAAGCCTTGATGATGCGTGCGTCGGAAGATGTTCTACTGGGGATTGTCTCGTGTTGAAAGACAAAGGCGCGGCGGGCCTCGTCGATTTCCTCGGCATGACGCGCCCCCTTGGGCAGCAGCCAGATGCTGTGCGGCCCTGCATGTGGCAAGCCCCAGTCAAAAAGCTGCGCAAGCGACGCCAGGGCGCGCGCCGTAATGTACTGCGGCCGTTGCTTCGGCGGCTTCCGTTCCAGCGCCTCGATACGGCAATTGGCGATGCTGACCCGGTCGCCAAGTCCCAGCTCGTCGGCAACAGCCTGCAGAAACCGGCACTTCTTGGTGATCGATTCGACCAGCGTCAGCCTTGCCTCGGCATCCATGATGGCAATGACCAGACCGGGGAAGCCGGCCCCGGCGCCGAGGTCGAGCCAGGTTGCGCCGGGCTTGGCAAGCGACAGAAGCTGTGCGGAATCGGCGAAATGTCGCTCCCAGACATGGGGCAATGTCGCCGGCCCAACCAGGTTCATGCGCGTCTGCCAGTCCGCCAGCATCTCGGCATAGGTCTCCAGCTTGTCCAATGTTTCACGTGAAACATCGAAGGCGGCGGCAAAATCGTCCCGATTCATCAGGCTGCCCGGCGTGTATAGGGCAGGAGCGTAATGAGCGCGGCTGGCGTCACGCCCGGCACGCGGCCCGCAGCGCCCAGCGTCTCCGGACGCGCCCGGCTCAGGCGTTCAACCATCTCCCGGCTCAGGCCTGGGATCGAGGCATAATCCAGGCCAACTGGCAGGGACAGTGCCTCGTCACGACGAAAACTTGCCAGTTCTTCGGTCTGGCGCTCAAGATAGGTCTCATATGCCGCATCGATGGCCAAGGCTTCGAGCAAACCGTTGGCCAGCGCGCCCAACTCGGGCCATAGCATGCGCGCCTGCTCCGGGCCCACCATGGGAAAGCGCAGCCATTCATGCGCCGTCCGGATGACGCCATCCTGACGGACTTCGATGCCCGCCGCCTTCAGCGCATGCGGACCGGCCTTGAGCGACTTCAGCAGGCTGCGGCCCGCTTCGCGCGCATCCTGCGCTAGCCGGAAGCGCTCTGCCACCGTATCATTGAGTAGGCTGGTATCGATGGCCAGTGGCGACAGCCGTTCGGCGGCATTGTCGGTGCGCAGCCGCAGCCGATATTCTGCGCGCGACGTGAACATGCGATATGGCTCGTTCACGCCCTGCGAGGTCAGGTCATCGACCATCACGCCGACATAGGCCTGATCGCGCGATATGCGCAGAGGCGTCAGCCCAAGCGCCATGGCCGCCGCATTGGCGCCGGCAATCAGCCCCTGCGCCGCCGCTTCCTCATAGCCGGTCGTGCCGTTGATCTGGCCGGCAAGATAAAGGCCTTCGAGGTCCTGGCAGGCCAGCGTCAAATCCAGGCAGCGCGGATCGACATGGTCATATTCGATGGCATAGCCTGGCCGCAGAATCACACAGCGCTCAAGGCCGGGAATGCTGTGAACAAACGCCTCCTGCACATCGGCGGGCAGGGAGGTGGAGAGGCCGTTCGGATAGATGGTGACGTCATCATAGCCCTCAGGCTCCAGATAGATCTGGTGACTTTCACGGTCCGCAAACCGCACGATCTTGTCCTCAATCGAGGGACAATAGCGCGGGCCGACTGAGTTGATGTGCCCGCCATAAAGAGCGGACTGGCCCAGATTCTCCGCGATGATGCGATGGGTTTCTGTTGTGGTTCGCGTGATTCCGCACGGCAGTTGCGGCAGGTCTGACCGGCCATCGTGACTGAAGCGCGGGTCTTCCGCATCGCCATATTGCCATTCCAGCCTTGCCCAATCGATGGTCCCAGTGGGGGTTATCCTACCCTACGGAGGAGCGGCCGCTCCTTCCGGAAGATGGCTTCTCGTGGATTCCGAGGCCTCTCGAGAAGTGTCCAGAACGACCTATGCGGCCTTGTTTGCAGTCTACGGCACTACCTACGGGGCAGGAGACGGTTCAACTACGTTTTTGCTTCCACCTCTCCCAGGAAGGGCAGTCGGAGCAGCTGGA
>JALOSP010000356.1 GCA_025458365.1 Hyphomonadaceae bacterium | reverse complement strand
GATTGGTACCGCGCATGCCCAGCAGAGACAGCTGGCGCAGCTTGTCGTTTTCCTGAGCAAAGACTTCGCGCCAGGTGCCATCCGCATTGCGGATGTCAATGCTGGCACGGTCGCGGTCATAATCATATTTCGCCGCGGCTACGATCCGACCTTCAGGCGTGGCAACATAGTCGAATGCCAGGGGCACCGCGTCATCGACCTTGACGCTGTTGTGCTCGCTCAGCGAATCCTTGCGGATCGTCGGTGTGACCAGTGCGTAGCCGCCGAGGTCCTCGTCGAAGGCGAAGAAGCTGTCCGTCAGGACATGGTCTGGATCATCGGGCAGCAGGGCCAGCGGAGCCCCGGTCATTTCGACAAAACGGCCCAGCCGCGATCGGTTGGTGGTTTCGCCTTCCGAGATATCGATCGCGAACGTGATCCCGTAATCGTGCCGCCGGTTCTGGTCGAGAAAGCTGCCGATTATCCGGGTATTGGTCTTGAAGTCGATCTCGTAGATTCTCTGGCCTTGGGAAGAAATCGTGCGGATGCGCTGGCCACCGGTTTCGCGGATCATCAGATTCTGGGAGCCATTGTCCCCGCGCTGCGCCCAGGCCAGCATGGTCCCGTCATTGGAAATGGCGACTTCTGCCATCCACGGGGTCTGGGCAAACAGTGCAGGGTCGCTGGCCGGAGTCTGCGCCTGCACGGGCGCGACCGCCGTTGCGGCCAGTACCAGACATGCGGCCGTCAGTGATTTTCGAGAATGCATCGGCCACCTGTCACCTGAAACCCGACCCGAGAGTGATCAAAGGTTGACAGAATGGTCAAGCCGCCGTCGCACACCGGATGCGGGTGCGGGCAGTATTGCAGGCTTGTCGCGCGATGCGATCCAATCTGACCGGTCATCATGACTGGTCAGATCGAACGATTTCTGCTAGGGTCCTGTCATGTCCAAAGTTCTCACCATCACGGCCACCGAGTTCAAGGCCAAGTGCCTTGATCTGATGGATCAGGTGGCTGCGGGCACCTTGCGAGAAGTGTCTGTCACCAAACGGGGAAAGCCGGTAGCGGCTCTGGTGTCGCCGGAGCGGGGCGGGGCGCCTCTGACAGCTGAAACCTTCTTTGGTTGGGCTGCAGATGAAATCACGATTCCCGATGGACTGGACCTGACCGCACCGGTGTGGGGCGATGACTTTATCGAAGCGCGTGACGGGGATGAGGCGCAGTGGCTTTCCTGCTCGACACCCACACCCTGATCTGGGTGGCCAAGGGCAGCCCGCTTCGCAAAGAGGCAAGCGAAACAATCCTTGAAGCAGCCAATGACGGCGATCTGTTGCTGTCGCCTGTCACGGCATGGGAAATCGGCCAATTGTCCATGCGTCCCAGCGGCCAGGCCTTGGGGTTTGCGCGCGACCCGGCACACTGGTTCGAGGCCGCTTTGGCCAGGCCCGGCTTCTCAATGCTGCCTTTGACACCCGCTGCCGCCATCCTCGCCTCGCGCTTGCCAGGCGAGTTTCACAAGGACCCGGCTGACCGGCTGCTGGTGGCCAGCGCAATAGTAGCGCGGGCGACCTTTGTTACCCGCTATGATCGGATCATCATCTGGGCGCGGCAGACCGGGGCGATTCCGACCCTGGCCTGCTGATCACCACCAGCGCGAAGGCTTGGCCACAAACCCGGCCTGACGTTCCAGCACGCCACCGACTGCAAACAGCGTTGCCTCATCGAGCGCCTTGCCCACAACCTGCAGGCCGAGCGGCAGGCCCTGATGGTCCAGAGCTGCGGGCACCGAAATGCCGGGCAGGCCTGCCAGATTGGCCGTCACCGTGAACACGTCATTGAGATACATCGAGATCGGGTCGGACATCCGCTCACCGATGCCAAAGGCGGCCGACGGGGCCGTCGGCGTCAGGATCGCGTCGCATTGCTGCCAGGCCCGGGTGAAGTCCTCCAGGATGCGGGCGCGGACTTTCTGGGCGCGCAGGTAATAGGCGTCGTAATAGCCGGCTGACAGCACATAGGTGCCGATCAGGATGCGCCGCTTGACCTCATTGCCGAACCCTTGGGCGCGGGTCTGCTCATAGGTCTCGGTCAGGGTCTGGCCCGGCACGCGCGCGCCATAGCGCATGCCGTCATAGCGGGCGAGGTTCGATGACGCCTCTGCCGGGGCCACGATATAGTAGCAGGGCAGGGCATATTTCGTGTGCGGCAGGGAGATATCGACGATCTCTGCCCCCGCATCCTTCAGCCAGGCGATGCCTTGTGTCCACAGATGCTCGATCTCGTCGGGCATGCCATCGACGCGGTATTCCTTGGGGATCCCGATCTTCAGACCCTTCACACCGGCACCCACCGCCGCGCGCCAGTCCGGCACCGGCGCATTCAGGCTGGTGGAATCCTTCGGGTCATGGCCGCACATGGATTGCAGCAGGATCGCGCTGTCTTCCACCGTCTTGGCGATCGGGCCTGCCTGATCGAGTGACGAGGCAAAGGCGACAATGCCCCAGCGCGAGGCCCTTCCATAGGTCGGCTTGATGCCCACGGTGCCGGTAAATGCCGCAGGCTGGCGGATCGAGCCGCCGGTGTCGGTCGCGGTGGCGCCCAGACACAGATTGGCTGCGACGGCTGCTGCCGAACCACCGGACGAGCCGCCAGGTGTCAGCGCCACATTGCCACCGTCGCTGCGCTTCCACGGGTTGATCACCGGACCGAACCGGCTGGTCTCGTTGGACGAGCCCATGGCAAACTCATCGAGATTGAGCTTGCCCAGCATCACAGCGCCATCGCGCCAGAGCTGGCTGGTCACAGTGCTTTCATACGGCGGGGTGAATTCGCCCAGAATGTTCGAACACGCGGTGGTGCGCACACCTTGTGT
>JALOSP010000355.1 GCA_025458365.1 Hyphomonadaceae bacterium | reverse complement strand
GACAGGATGCGACGCGTGGGCACGCCATTCACATGGCTGATCCGGGTCCCCGCTGACAGGCCGTCGGCCCCGGCCGGGTCTGTCACAACCATCATTTCATCCAGCCACGCGAACTTGAACGGCAGCCGGTTGGCGCCCGCAAACAGCGCCTGCTTCACGGCTTCGGACTGGTTGTAGAAATTGGCATAGCTGTGCCCGCAGCGGACACTGGCGAGGACTTGCGACACGCCAAGGTACACCGAGGGAAGGTCAGCCGGACCGGAAAAGCGGGCTTCCAGAGCGGCAAACCGCGTGCTGATCTCGGCTGGCGTCGAGTAACGATAAAGACCCGGATGCAGGCTGGTGTAGATTCTGCGCAGCAATGCAATGTCGGCGGCAATGTCAGACCGCGCGAGTTGCACTCCCGATGCCCGGCCTGCGTGCGGAGCACCCAACACCAAAGCCGCAGCGCCGATTCCGCCCACAATCTCGCGTCTGTTCATGGAACCCTCTCGATCATGCGCCAGCCTGGCAGCAACACACCGATGCGACCCTCTTGGGCTGACACGTCGCCGGGTTTTGCTGTGCCCCGCGTCGGTTTGACAGGTTAAATCCGGTGAGCGTCCAAAACCGTCCATCACGGTGCCGTGAGGCCCTGCGGCGCACGCCTCGACGGGCTGGCCTGCCCGGCTTAGGTCGGGATCATGCTGATCGTGCTGTCCCCCGCCAAATCCCTCGACTTTGCGCCAGCCCCGCCAGAGGTACCCGTCACGCTGCCAAGACTGGCGGGCGAGACGGCCAGCCTGTCGCGCGTCACCCGCCGCCTGAAAGCGCGCGATCTGGCAGAGCTGATGGATATTTCGCCAGCGTTGGCAGACCTCAATGCAGCCCGCTTCAAGGCCTTCGATCCCCATGCGAGCGGCGATGGCACCAAGCAGGCGGTCCTGGCCTTCAATGGCGATGTCTATCGTGGACTGGATGCCGCCACGCTGGACGCTGACGGGCTGGCCTTTGCCCAAGGTCAAGTGCGCATCCTGTCCGGCCTCTATGGTGTCTTGCGCCCGCTGGACGCGATCATGCCGCACCGTCTGGAAATGGGGACACGGCTGGCGACACGGCGTGGCGAGAGCCTGTATGACTGGTGGGGGACGAAGATCGCCAAGCTGCTCAAGGCCGATCTGGAACAGGCCGGCGGGCCGCTGGTCAATCTGGCCAGCATCGAATATTTCGGTGCAGTCGACCGCAAGACCCTGAAAGCGCCAGTCATTACCCCGCACTTCAAGGAAGTGAAGGACGGCAAGACGAAGATCGTATCCTTCTTTGCCAAGGTGGCGCGCGGCAGCATGGCGCGCTTCGCCATCGACAACAGGATCACGGACCCTGCCGGATTGAAGGACTTTGACCGGGACGGATACCGGTTCGACCCTGAAGCGTCGACCTCAACCGATTGGGTGTTCTCGCGGCCCCAGCCTGATCCGAAATCCTGACCGGCAGGCACACACCCCCCGCAATTCCGTGATTGCAACCGGCATCGACCTCTTCCAGAAGGTTTGGCACAACCAGCCGGAGGAGCAGGCACATGGCGCGGGCAGATCAGGTCGATTTTCAGATTTTCGGTCAGGAAATGCAGTTCGTGGAGATCGAACTGGACCCGGGCGAAAGCGCCATCTCCGAAGCCGGGATGATGATGCACAAGCACCCGGCCATCGCTATGGATTCGGTGTTCGGTGACGGCAGCCAGCAGAATCAGGGGCTCTGGGGCTCGTTGCTGGGCGCGGGCAAGCGGCTGATCACCGGCGAAAGCCTGTTCACCACCGTGTTCACCCACAAGGGCAATGGCAAGGCGCGTGTGGCCTTCGCCGCGCCCTATCCCGGGACCATCCTGCCCGTCGATCTCGACAGTGTGGGTGGCACGCTGATCTGTCAGAAGGACAGTTTTCTGGCCGCCGCCAAGGGCGTGGCGCTGTCGATCTTCTTCCAGCGCAAGATCATGACCGGCCTGTTTGGCGGTGAGGGCTTCATCATGCAGAAGCTGGACGGTGACGGCATGGTGTTCGTCCACATGGGCGGCTGCGTGGTCGAAAAGACCCTCGCGCCCGGCGAGGAACTCCACATTGACACCGGCTGTGTCGCAGCCTTCACCAAGGACATCCAGTTCGATGTGGTGCGGGCCGGTTCGATCAAGTCGATGATCTTCGGCGGCGAAGGCGTGTTCTTCGCCAGCCTGAAAGGACCCGGCAAGGTCTGGATCCAGTCCCTGCCGTTCTCGCGTCTGGCCGGACGGATGATGTCGGCCATGCCTGCCCATGGCGGTTCGACAGGCGAAGGCTCTGTGCTGGGTGGTCTGGGCGACATCGTCATGGGCGACAACCGGTAGGGCACTGCTGCGGCAATCTGACAGCAGGTGGGCTGGAAGCCTGGACCAATGTCGCCTATCCGATGGCTCAGGCCGTCTGAACGAGGTCCACCTGTGTCATTGCCCGATTTTCAACCTGGACCGGCAGAACCCGCGCTCGCCGCCTTGACCGCGCAGGTCGCCGCCGGACTGGCCATGCTTGCAGACAAGCATGCCGGTTTCGTCCTGACGCTGGAGGCCAACGAGGACGAACGGCTTTGGGTTCAGGTCGCAGATGACCTGCATAATGCAAGCTGGCCATTCAACCATGAGCCCGAGCCGATGTTCCCGGCAATCTGCGGGTCAGAGCTGGTCGACTTCAAGCCGGGTCTGTTCGCCACCTTTTCGGTGCCGGACACTGACACTGCCGTCCGCGCCCGCTGGATCGCGCACTATTTCGTGGAAATCCTCGGCTGCGACACGACGGCGACGCTGAGCGGTTCGGTGGAAGATCAAAGCTGACCTTGGCGCGAGCCTTGTGGTGT
>JALOSP010000020.1 GCA_025458365.1 Hyphomonadaceae bacterium | reverse complement strand
CTGCATGTGCCGGGTTCGGCCTTCATCAATCCGGGCACGCCATTGCGCACCGCAATTGTCAAGGACAGCGCCAGACGCATCGCCCGCCAGACCCAATTGGGCGCCAATTACACGCCAATGGCCCATGTGGTCGATGCCAGGGCCATGGTGAACGGCATCGTCGGCCTGTGCGCCACCGGTGGGTCCACCAACCACATGTTGCACCTGCCTGCGATTGCCCGTGCCGCAGGTTACATCATCGACTGGACCGATGTGGCCGAACTGTCTTCGGTGACGCCACTGATGTGCCGCGTCTATCCCAATGGCTCGGCGGACGTGAACCATTTCCATGCCGCGGGCGGAATGGGCTTCCTGATCCGTGAGCTGATCGGTGCGGGCCTTCTGCATGATGACGTGAAGACCGTGGCCGGGGAGGGCGGATTGAGCGCCTATGCCATGGAGCCCTTCCTCGACGGCGATGCATTGACCTGGAAACCGGCACCGGATGTGTCTGGCGACACAGAGATCCTCAAACCCGCCAGCGCCGCCTTCTCGGTGGATGGCGGCTTGCGGGTGCTGGAAGGCAATCTGGGCCGGGCCTGCGTGAAGGTTTCGGCCGTCAAGCCCGAGCAGCGGGTGGTGGAGGCTCCCGCCCGGGTGTTCAAGGATCAGGCCAGCCTGCACGCCGCCTTCAATGCCGGTGAGCTGGATCGTGATGTGGTGGTCGTCGTGCGCACCCAGGGGCCGCGTGCCACGGGCATGCCGGAACTCCACAAGCTGACCCCGCCGCTCGGCGTGTTGCAGGATCGCGGGTTCCGGGTCGCGCTGGTGACAGACGGCCGGATGAGTGGTGCATCGGGCAAGGTGCTGGCCGCGATTCATGTCTCGCCCGAAAGCCTCGCCGATGGCCCGATCGGCAAGGTGCGCGATGGCGACGTGATCCGTGTCGATGCAGAGGCCGGCACACTGGACGCGCTGGTCGATGCTGCCGAATTTGCCGCCCGTGCCGGTGACAGCGTCGCACCGCCTGGCGTCACCCGCGGCCATGGGCGCGAACTGTTCAGCCTGTTCCGCCGGAATGTCACCAGTGCCGAGGAGGGCGCCATGGCCTTTGCCGACTTTGACGATGACATCGCTTGCGAAACAGCCCAGGCCGGGGCACCGGTTCAAGGAGCATTGGCTGATGCTTGAGGCAGCAGGAACACGGGTGCTGGTCGGCGATGTCGGCGGCACCAATGCGCGTCTGGCTGTGGCGACCGTTTATCCTGACGGTGCTGTTGTCCTGGACGAGGCACGCCGCAAGAAGGTGGCCGACCACGCCGATCTGGAAGCCGTGGTCCAGGTGGTCCGCGACGAACTGAAAGCCGACGGGCAGACCATCCCCGATCACGCCGTGTTTGCGCTGGCAGGCCCGACCGGTGCTGAAACCGTGCATCTCACCAATGCCAATTGGACGGTGTCCGCCGCCAGCATGAAGGCCCGGTTCGGGTTTGACAGCGTAACGCTGGTCAATGATTTCGCCGCCCAGGCGCGGGCTGTTCCAGCCACGGCGGCAGACCGGTTCGAAGTGCTGAAAGACGGGATCGCCAGGGCCGATGCGCCGATCGTGGTTCTGGGGCCAGGCACCGGTCTGGGGCAGGCGCTGGTCATGCCGGTGGGCACGTCCTGGCGGGTGATCCCCACCGAAGGCGGCCATCAGGCCTTTGCCCCGGTGAGCGAGCGCGAGCAGGCAATCCTGGCCTTGCTGCAGCGCTCGGTGATCTATGTGAGTTTTGAAACCCTGGTCTCCGGGCCGGGTCTGGACCGGATCTACCGGTCAATCTGTGCGCTGGATGGCATCGGCATCCGGCTGGCTGGTGCCCCGGAAATCGGACCTGCAGCTGTTGCAGGGGATGATCCAGCTGCCGTGGAGGCTGCCGAAGTGCTCAGCCTGTGCCTGGCGACCTTTGCCGGTGACGCGATTGTCGCCACGGGCGCGCAAGGCGGCTGTGTGATCGCTGGTGGTGTGTCGGAGGCGCTGGCGCCCTTCCTGCGCCACCCCCGCTTCATCGAGCGGCTGGTCGCCAAGGGCCCGATGACGCATTACTTCGAGCCGGTGCCGGTGCGTCGCGCCCGCGATGGTTTTGCCGCCCTGACTGGTGCGGCGCTGTTTGCTCCCCTGTTCCCTGCCTGAGGCCCCCTGCCATGACCGCATTCGTCACCATCCTGAAATCCAGCCCGATTATCCCGGTGCTCACCGTTGCTGACGTGGCCACCGCCGCGCCTTTGGCCATCGCACTGGCCAAAGGCGGGCTGACCAATCTGGAAGTGACGCTGCGCACCCCCGCTGCCATCGATGTGATCATCGAAATGAAGCGCGCGGCCCCCAACAGCCAGATCGGGGCAGGCACTGTGTTGAGCGAAGGCGATGTGGACGCCTGCTTGAAGGCCGGGGCAGACTTTCTGGTCACGCCTGGCACCAGCCCGCGCCTGCGCGAGGCATTGCTGGATACCGGCGCCGACGTGATGGTGGGTGTGGCGACCGCCACCGAGGTGATGAGCCGCCTTGAAGAAGGCTTCAACGTACTGAAATTTTTCCCCGCCGAGCAATCGGGTGGTGCGGCTGCTTTGAAGTCGTTTGGCGGGCCGTTGCCCGATGCGCGGTTCTGCCCGACCGGTGGAGTGACACCAGAAAAAATCCCCGACTATCTGGAACTGCCCAATGTGGTCGCCGCCGGTGGCACGTGGATTGCCACGGCATCCATGATCGCAGCAGGCGACTGGGCCGGGATCGAAGCCAATGCCCGCAAGGCCTGCGCGATCGTCGCAGCTCTCAAGCACGATTGAGGACAATCCCATGCCCATGACAGCCAGCGCCATCGAAGACTTGCTGCGCGAGACCTTCACCGATGCCGAGATCACCATCATCGACCTGCGGGGCGACGGCGATCACTACAAGGCGGTGATCAAGTCGGACGCATTTGCCGGCATGAACCGCGTACGTCAGCATCAGGCGGTCTATGCCGCGCTCAAAGGCCGGATGGGTGGCGAGCTGCACGCGCTGGCGCTGGAGACCGGGCCGAAGGAATAGGTCGCGAGCCGTGGACCGGGAGGTCCGGGTGGCAATCCACCCGCTGGAGTGCGGCTGTCCCAGCCGCATGGCGTACATCCCTTTGCGGCTGGGAAAGCCGCGCTCCAGCAGGATAGGTTGATCATTTGTCCCACCTCATCCCTCTCATGGCCCAATTGCGCCATGCCAACCGCTGCCACCACCCCGGCTGGCGGGGCCGGTGGTGACGGGGCTTTGAGGCTGGAGTGCGCGCTTCCAGCGCGCACCTGCGTGCTGGAAGCACGCGCTCCAGAAGAGGACCGCGGGCCTCCAGGTCCGCGTGGCACCGTGGGACGTATTGGCCCTGATGACCTTAACCTGCTGGTTACGGGCGTCGCGGCGCTGGCGGAGGCGGCGGTGCGGGGATGAGCACCGGGCGCGGCGGATCGACTTCCAGCCCTTCAACCGGCACCAGCACATCGACCTCGTCGTTCAACGCCGTCAGGTCGGCTTCGGTGCCGGGTTTCACCTCGATTGTGAAGGCTCCAGTCGTGTCGCCACCTTCAAAGCTGGTCAGCAGGATGTAATAGTCACCGGCTTCGGTGGCCCGGAAAGCCAGACGGGAATTGGTGCCGGTCCCGCCATCGTCATCGCTGGCGAGTTCGGTGCCGAAATCAGCCCGGTTGCTCAAGGTCAGCATCGTATCGAAATCGCCGGACCGGGCATCGATCACATGGATCGAGCCGGCCTCGGCCCGCAAGCGGAACAGCTGGCCGGGCGATCCATCATCGTCGGACAGGGTGATCCGGCTGGTCGCCAACAGCTGTCCGTTCACCGCAGTGCCCGGCACCAGCGGTGTGGCAGCCACGGCACCGGCGCTGTAGGGCTGCACTTCCAGCCGGAAGTCGGCTTCTGCCACCTGGCCAAAGCTGGAGGCAAGGATCAGATAGGTGCCCGCCGATGGTGCGGTGAAGTGCAGGCGGGCGTTCAGCCCCGACCCGCTATCATCATCTTCGGCCAGCTTGACAAAGTTGCCGGGTGTTCCGGTCCCGATCAGCAGATAGGGGTCAAGCGGCGAATCCTCGGCGATCCGGTTCACCCGGACAGTCACGGTCTGCCCTTCGGCCAGCGACACCTCGTAGGGGATGTATGGCAGCTCGTCGAGGCCATCCTCGCCGATCGGGCGCACCGGGCTCGTCCCATCGAATTTGCCCGCGACGCTGCTTCCGATCTCGACCGGTGTGCCCCGTGCCGGTGCCGGGGGCGGCGTGTACTCGCGATAACCGATTGTGTAGGGGCCATCACCGCTCAATGAGCGCACTGCCACACGGGCCATGCCGCTGGTCTCCGCCCGGAACCGCAGGCGCGCGTTCAGGTCGCCCCCGCTGTCATCATCGCTGAGCGTGTTGATCACCTGATTGCCGTCGAACTGTTCGACTTCGATCACTGAATCAAACGCGCCCGAATTGCTTTCGACAACATAGATCTTGCCCTCGGTGATCGGGAACTGATAGCGGCCCACGCGAACCAGGTCGCCATCGACATCTTCCAGCGCGGTGGTCTCATCCAGTGTCGCCGACGTCGGCGCTCCCGCGACCAGGTCGGCGCGGACAATCGGCTGTGGTGGCGGGACGGGTCCGACCAGCACGGTAATCGGCCCGGTCAGGCCCGGCTGCAAGCCGGTCACCAGGATCTGGTGCATCCCTGATGTCTCGGGGGTGAAGTCCAGCCGGGCATCGAGACCCGGCCCGGAATCGTCGTCCTCGCCAAGCTCGGTCCCTGAGGGTCCGGTCACGGTGACCTGCGGGTCGATGCGGCCCAGCCCGCCGACTGCCACCCGAACCGGCGTTCCGGCCCGCAGCCGCACATCGTAACGGCGCTGCGTCTGCCCTTCGGTGTTGGTGATATCGCTTTCCCGCAACTGGCTGTCGACCGTTTGTCCGGGCTGGATGCGCTGGATCGCCAACGTTGGCGGCGGCACCACTTCTGCCCGCACCGTATAGGCGCCGGTCTGGCCGCCAGCGGCCGAATTGGCCCGGATGTCGAGATTGCCGGAGGTGCTGGCGGTGTAGACCAGTTCGGCATTGCCAGCATCATCGGCGACGGCCACTTCGCAGGTCTCGCAAGCCTCATCAAGAACGTGGCCGACCTGAAGATAGGGTGGGAAGGCCCGGCTGGTCATCCGGATTCTGATCCGTTGGCCGGCTGTCACCGGCAGCCTGTAGACGTCGTAGAAGCTCTGATCGGCGGCCAGTACCGCATCGCCCTGGGCGAGGGTGGCATTGACGGCCCGGTCAGGACGGATCTGGGCGGGGCGTTCCAGCGTCTGCGCTTGGGCAGTGCCGGAAACGGGGATCGCAGCGGCCAAGGCCAGGCAAGAGACCCTCGTTGCCAGCCAGGCGAGCCTCGGCGCCATGCCGGCAGTGCCGTGTGTTCCTTGAATGCCTGCCTTGATCATTGCTCACTCCTGCGCCCAAACCATGCTGTAATCGCATGCGACAGGAGAACAATGGCAGGTCTATGGCGGCCCGTCACCTCCCTATTGGAGGGATCAGGACTGGCAGCCGGCAGTGGACGGATTTGTGTCCCAGCAGACCTGACTGTTGATCCGCGGACGCAGGTAGAAACGCTCGCTCATGTTCAGCGTCTGGGCGAAGAACGAGGTCAGATCTGGCTGGTGGGTGAACTTGACCTCACCCACGATGATCCCGCCGCCGGTCTCGATCATGTTGCTGACCAGTGCTGAATTGCCCGCGATGGTGATGTTCGATCCCACCGGCATGCTGGGCGAATCCGAACAGCTCGTGCCCGTGACGATCTTGCTCCACTGAACCTTGGGTGAGCCGCCCTGGATCGTGACCTGGGCCACCGAGATCGAGGCTGTGGTCCCATCGTAGGGAGCAAACACGCTGCGGGTCACCGCGACGATGTCCTGCAACGTCGGGCAATCCAGCGTTTCGTTCTGGGCCACGAGGTCTGCCACGGTCGAGGCCGCGATCGTGACCTTGCGATCCACCGAGATGGCAAGACTGGCTTCGGCCGCACCAAACAGCATCAGCAGCATGACAGGTGCGATAAAGGCAAATTCCACTGCCGAGACGCCACGCTCGCTGCGCCGCCGCAGGGCGCTGGCGCAGTATCGGCGCAAAGCGCGGGCAGGGGTGATGCGGGAAGGGTCGCTTTGCATCATGGCCTCACTGGAATGGCTCGTTGCGGAAGGCGGCAGATGCCACCAGCATGCGATTGGTGTCGCCCAGATCCGGGCTCGAGAAGTTCGAAGCAGACTGCAACATGCTCAATCCCGGGGTCAGCAACGGCCACACATAATAGCTGCGAACGATCACCATCTGGCCTGGGGTCGAATCTTCATAGGGCTCATCGTCGTTGGAGCCCGGCGTCAGGGTTCCGTCCTGCCACGGTTGGGCGGCACCACCTGCCGGCGCGCTGTTGAAGGCTTGCACCATGACAAACAAACGGGTGTCGCAATCAGCCAGGCCGAACATCCGGTCGCAGATCGCTGCCTTGAAGTCCGCTTTGGATTCAGCAGCAGTCTGCACCTGACCGGTGCGGATACGGCGTGCTTCCTCGGCCACTGCGGCTTCCAGCGTCGTCTGCACGAAAAAGATCATCATGATCTCGATCAGGGCAAACATCATCGCCAGAAATGGCGTGGCAATCAGGGCGAACTCCACTGCTGTCGCGCCGGACTGTCCGCGCTGATGTCTGGCCCGCAGGCGTTTGAAGATTGTTGGTTTCATGGTCTGACCAGCCGGGATGTTGTCAGATGCCCGGCCTCACAGCCCGCACCGGACCTCAGTCTAGTCGCGTGACGGTTTCATTCCGATTAAACGGTGTGGTAAATCCTTGTTGGACAGCCAGGCGGGGATCAGGCAGCAGGGATTGCGCTGGGCAGGCCGGTTCCGACACGGATCGGCGCGATCCGCGTGGCAAGGCCCGTGCGCGGATCGGTCTCGACAAACACCCCGCACGCCATGCCCGGCCCGTCAGCCGGTTCATGGCGCTGGCCCGGCATGCGCACAGACTGTCGGGCCACAGAGATTGTCTTGTTCATCCCGATCACGCTGTCATAGTCGCCACACATGCCCGCGTCGGTCTGAAACGCGGTCCCGCCCGGCAGGATGCGCGTGTCAGCTGTTGGCACATGGGTGTGGCTGCCGACCACGAGGCTGACGCGGCCATCGAGGAAATGCCCGATCCCCTGTTTCTCGCCGCTGGCTTCGGCATGCACATCCACGATGATGGCATCAGCCACTTCTCGCAGTGGGGCAGCCGCCACTTCGCGATCCACGGCGCTATAGGGGCAGTCCAGCGGGTCCATGAACAGGCGGCCCATGACTGACACCACCAGCACCTGGCGGCCCTTGACGTCGAACAGATTGGCTCCGCGCCCAGGGGCATGGGTCAAAGGCGGGTAGTTTGACACCCGCAGCAGGCGGGGCTCGCGGTCGATCACGCCCATGATGTCGCGTTGGTCCCAGGCGTGATTGCCCAGCGTGATGCAATCGACACCACAATCAAACAGCTCATTGCAGATCGCTTCGGTGATGCCAAAGCCGCCAGCCGCGTTCTCGCCATTGGCCACCACGAAATCCAGCCGAAGCCGGTCACGCAGCCCGGGCAGATGCTCGCCCAGAACCTTGCGGCCTGCCCTGCCCACGATGTCGCCAAAAAATGCCAGTCTCACGCGTCTGTCCTGTCTGTTGCTGTCGCGCGATATGCACCGTGCTGCGTGACAATCCAATCCAGCAACTGATCATGAGGCGCGCGTGGCACCGCAGGAACCGCCTGACACGCGAATGCAATCCCGACTGTCGCCGGGCGATGGCCCTGTTCATGCCATCCAGCGAGGGTTGCATCATAATAGCCGCCACCCTGGCCAAGCCGCCCCCCCGACAGGTCAAAAGCGATCAAGGGCACCAGCACGATGTCTGGGACCTGGTTGGGATCACCGAACTGCAAAACCGTGCCAGACGGCCCGACCACCTCGGGCAGCAGCACGCGGCCACCGGCGTGTTCCAGCGCCTCTTCCAGGCTTGCCAGCGGCACCTCGCTGCCCATTGCCTGATAGGCGCCGACCGTCAGCCCCGCCCAATCGGGCCGCAGGGCCAGTACATGACGCTGGATCGCTGCAATGGCAACGAGGGCATCAGGCCCGCTCGCAAACGCTTTCCGGCGCGCGCGAACCGCCACGCGCAGCGCCTGTTTTGCAGCCTCGACGGTCACGATGGGTTCACTCATCGCGGCCTCGTGCGCACAGGCTCTTCAACTGTCAAGGATTTGGCCCTATATTGAGCGTGTCCGGGTTCGCCCGGTCTATGGCGATAAACGCGTGTGTAATAAGCAGGCCGGACGGGGGTGCGATTCCCCCCGGCTCCACCATTCCTCCCGGGTTGTTGCCGGACGTGTGGGGCCGATCAGGATCGACGGATGTGTAAAAACACGAACTTTGCTCGTATGGGCCCCGTTAGAAGCCCAATTTTGTAACTGCGAACGACAACTTCGTGGAGGAAGTCCGTCTGGCTGCGTAATGCAGTCTGATGGCTTCCGCTCAAGTCCCTAGGGCTCCAATCCTGGGGCGGGGCCCGGAGGGCGCCTGGCAACAGAAGCCCTCCACCTTCCGCCGCTGATCATTGCTGCTTGAGGCTGGTAACGCGTTACCGGTCGGGACGCGTGGTCGAGTGGCGCCGCATTCGAGGCGGCACCACCACGGGACACGCCTCACGCGGGATGACAGTGTCCTGTTCGTGTCACACCCGAAACAGATTGTGGAATGCGGCGGGCGCGGATAACACGGGCAGGCAACCCAGACAGGATGAACCATGGCAGACGATCTGATCGGATACGCGCAATTGACCCAGGACGCTTTGCGGCAGGTGGTGCGTGGCGCCTTGCAGCAGGCGCTGGTGCGGCCTCCGGGGGACCATCACTTCTATCTGACCTTCCGCACCCGGGCGCGCGGCATGAAGATCGCCGATTTTCTGGTCCAGAAGTATCCCGAAGAAATGACCATCGTGCTGCAACACCAGTATGATGACCTGTTCGTGGCTGATGACCGGTTTGGTGTAACCCTGAGCTTTGGTGGTGTGCCGCAGCAGATCGTGGTGCCGTTTACCGCGCTCAGCCGGTTCTATGATCCTTCGGTGCGGTTCCAGCTGGCGTTCGACGTTGTCGATGCGGTCGATGACGCCCCGGTGGAAACCCCGCCGGAGCCCGCAGACAATGAAGGCGGGACCGGTTCTGTGGTCTCGCTTGACGCGTTCCGCCGCAAGTCGTGAGCAAACCTTCTGCCCGGTTGAGTGATGCCGAGCTGCTGGCGAAATTTGCCGGTGCCCGCAACCGCCCACCCTGTTCGGATGCGCTGGGGCTGGAGCTGCTGGCGGTAGATCAAGCCGCAAAGACCGCGCGCATGGCATTTCTTGCGCCTGAAAGCTGGTGCAATCCGCGTGGCGGGGTGCAGGGCGGCTTTGTCACCGCATTTCTGGACGAGGCGATGGCTGTGACCGGCATCACAGCTGGTGGCCTCGCCTTTCTGGTGCCGACGCTGGAGCTGAAGGTCAGCTTCCTGCGCCCGTGCCCGCCAGGCAGGCTGACCGCTGAGGGCAGGGTGGTGCGCTGGGGCCGGTCAGTTGCCTATCTGGAGGCAGACTTGTTTGACGCAGAAGGCCGGATGGTGGCGCGGGCCTCGTCCACCGTGCTGCCACAGCCGATGCCGCCGCGCGACTGAGAAGGCCGTCACACCACAACCGAGAAGCTGTAAGGCCCGGTCTCCAGCCGCCAATCGCTGCTTGCTACATCCCAATAGCGCAAGCTGTCCTGCGGGACATGGCAGGTGATGGTGCGGCTCTGCCCCGGTTCCAGATGGACACGGGCAAAGCCGCGCAGCAACCGGGCCGGTCGTTCCACAGCCACACCTGGGCAATGGGCAAACACCAATGCAGCAGTTTCCGCCGCAACCCCTCCAGTGTTGGTGATCGTCGCGCTCACCTCAAAGCCTGCATCATCTTCATGCCAGGCGACCGCATCGCTGGCAAAACTGGTGTAGGACAGCCCATGGCCAAAGCCGAACAACGGCGTGCGGCCTTCCTTCTCCATCAGGCTGTAGCCGTGCCAGTAGCCATAGGTGATGGTGTCGGCATCCTTGTCGAAGAACGGATAGTCGGCCTCGTCTCGCGCCAGTGTGAATGGCAGGCGGCCCGAAGGCGAAACCTCGCCATGCAGCAGTCGTAAGAGTGCGGTTCCGCCCTGCATCCCGGCGTAGAAGGTCTGCAAGATGGCACCGACGCCGTCCATCCATTCGACCGGTATGATCGCCGAGCCACAGACCAGAACAACCACGGTGTTTGGATTGGCTGCCTTCACCGTGTTGATCAGGGCCACCTGATCGTCCGGCAGGCGCAAGCGCATCCGGTCGCCACCGCGATCACCACCGCCACCGAGCGCGCCCGCCCCTTCATGCGCCCCTTCGATGCCCAGATCGCCGCCCATATTACCCGGGATGAACTCGCCTTCCTCATAGGCCGTTGTGCCCGCCACGATCACTGCAACATCAACCTGTGCGGCCGCCTCTGCTGCTGCAATCGGATCACGCTCATCGCCACTGACCGGCAGGCCAAGCCCTTCGGCGATGGTCACCACATGGGGTGCGCGCACTTTGCTCGAGCCATTGTCGCCCGTGTTGTCGAGGTTGGCCAGCCGACCGAACAGGCCGACGCTCTGGCCCG
>JALOSP010000354.1 GCA_025458365.1 Hyphomonadaceae bacterium | reverse complement strand
GGCCTGCTGGACTTTTGGCTGGCGCGCGTCCCAAGGTGGCAGGGCGGCCAGTTGTGCAGCAGTCAGCTTGCGGTTTGCAGCTGTCCCGCCAGTCGCGCCTGACTGCTGGCCTGCGCCCGGCGCATAGCCATACTGGGTCGCAAGCACGCTCCCCAAAATCGATATGTCAAAACCGCTGAATGACCCGTTCATGGTCTGATCCACCTTCTGTCCCGGCTTTCGCGGGCCTTGGTGGTATAAGCGGAGGGTCTTCAAGCCGCGTTCAGCGGCGTCCGACAATGCTGCGGGTCTGCTTCACACTTGATTCACCGTCGCCATGGCCGCCCGGACAAAGCTGATCGCGATCCGGTTCAGGGGGCAGGCGCAGGGATCAGCTGGGCGTTCACGGTGGCGGCCGAAACACAGCGGGTTGTTTCACGCAATTGATGGGCGGCAATGCAAAACGTCAGTTCATACGGGAAGCGCGCGGCTGCCAGGCATTGCTGGGTGTTCAGGTAAGCAGACCGGGCACAGAACTGGCCAGACCCGCGACCGGCCAACGACACGGCGGCCGCATCGGCCCGCACCACATACAAGGCGGCAGCAGCCATCAATTCATCCCGCACGATCCGTTCGGCCTTTGAAGGGTCGGTATCGGGGATCGACATGCCGGTCGGCACATAGACCTGCTGCCAGTTGGCCATCACAGCAGTCAGTCGCGCATTCTTGTTGATTGGCCGACGGGTCCAGGACTGGCGCTGCAAGGTGTAGGAAGCCTGGCGGATGACTTCGGCAGCGGTATCGATCCGGCCACTGGTGCTGGCGATCCCCGCCGAGGCCCGGCGCACAGCAGCGTCATATCCGGGGATCTGGCGCACGATGCCCGGATTGGCGGTGACAGCGGCGATGAAGCCCTCACGCCCCAATCCTCTGCCATAAGCGTCAACGCCCGCAGAGAACTCCGCGGAGCGAGCCGCCTGCAGGACCGCAAAGGCCCGGGCGCCATCGATCAGGTCCGGATTGACCAGCGCTGCCAGCCGGTCAACCGACGCAGCAATGGTTGCCTCTGACGTCATGGCCGAGGTTTCGGCGGCCCGCAACGCCACTTGCTCGTAGGACAGGAACTGTTCGGCGAGGCGCTCCATTGTGATGCTGTCCACTGTCGCAGCCACAGGCCCGTCAGGCAGGATTGACGGCGGCGGCGGAGGAGCGACCTGGATCACAACAGGTGCCGGAGCAACCACTGGCGGCTGCGGCGGCGGCGTCGGCGCTGGTGTCGGAGCGCAAGCCGCGATGGCCGCCAGGAGCCCGAAAACAGGGAGGCGGCTGGTTTTCGGAACCGTGGGGGCCAGTCTCATCGGGAGGTCTCACCTGGGTTTGAACAATGCAAGGCAGGATATCCAGCCGCCGGTTCTTGCGACGGTCAGCCCTGCGATGCTGCAACGCACGTGAAGAAATACATCAGGTCTGTGTCTGGCGGAAGGCCCGCTCGGCATCGGGATCGAAGCGGCTGCGAATGAATTGCCGCTGGCGCGGATAGATTTCCGACCTGAACCGGCGCCCGTTGAACACCCCATAGTGGCCGACACCCGACTGCACATAGTCGATCTTCATCGCCTCGGGGATATTGCTGCAAAGCGTATGCGCAGCCTGGGTCTGACCGATCCCGGAGATGTCGTCATTCTCGCCTTCAACCGTCATCAGGCTGACCTTGGTGATGGCCTCCGGGCGGACTGACCGGCCCCGGTGGACCAGCTTGCCGGTGGCAAGATGGTATTCCTGGAACACTTTCTGGATGGTCTGCAGATAGAATTCCTCTGACAGGTCCAGAACCGAGAGATATTCGTCATAGAATTCCCGGTGCTTCTGGACGCCGTCACCATCACCCTCGACCAGATGGTTGAAATAGTCCCAATGGGCATCCACGTGCCGGTCCCGGTTCATGCTCATGAACGAGGTCAGCTGCACGAAGCCCGGATAGACCCTGCGCATCGCGCCGGGCCAGGGCGGCGGCACGGTCTGGATCATGGTGCTCTCGAACCAGCTGAAGGGCCGCTCCTCCGCCAGCTTGTTGGTCACGGTGGGCGAGCGCCGCGCATCGATGGGCGAGCCCATGAAGGTCATTGTGGCGGGGAGCGCGGGGTCTTCCTCTTCCGCCATCATCGAGATGGCGGCGAGCACCGGCGGGCCGGGCTGGCAGACGGCGAGGACGTGCGCACCGCCGCCCAGATGCGTGAGCATCTGGCGGACATGGTCGATATAGTCGTCAAGGTCGAACCGGCCGAGGAAGACCGGCGCCATGCGCGCGTCGGACCAGTCGGTGATGTACACATCATGCGTCTCAAGGAAGCCTTCGACCGTGCCGCGCAGCAGCGTGGCGTAGTGGCCGGACAGCGGCGCGACGATCAGCAGGCGCGGCAGCGGCGCGGCGCCGGGGCGGCGGCAGGAAGCTAGAACGTCTGCATCTTTCCTGAAATGCACGAGGCCGCACCAGGGCGAGCGCCAGGCGACGGTCGGCGTGATCGGCACGGTGACACTGTTGATGCGCACCGAGTCGATGCGCCATTCGGGCTTGCCGTAATATCGGGTGGCGCTCTCGAACACGTCCGCCATGGCCGCGAGGGATTTGCCGTAACTGGTCTGGCCGAAGGGGTTCAGCGGCGATGCGAGCGCAGCGCGCCCGGCCCGTGCGGCGAGCCGCATCGGTGCCATGGCCACCCGGTTCATCTCGACGAGGGAATACAGCATCTGCGTCACCGACCCTTCATGTTGCAGTGCAGCGTAAGCCCGGGATGAAGTTCCTGCAATGGCTGTCATTGCGCATCCGCAATTTTCAAAGGTTAACCCAAGGTATTGATGAAGCGCTAATTTTCGCCTGCGGGGAGAACTTCCGGAT
>JALOSP010000353.1:2900-3793 GCA_025458365.1 Hyphomonadaceae bacterium | reverse complement strand
CGAGACGCGAAATCGAACTCGCACTCAAGCGATCAGAAGACATCAAATGACCGACACGGCGCGGTGGAGAACGCCTTGCCCCAACAGATTAATGGAGTGCCATACATGGCCAAAAAGAGTACCATCCCTGCCAATGCACTTTTCGAGCTCTGGCGGGAAGACCCAGAGTATGTCGCTGAGTACGAGCGGCTCAAGCCTGAATTCGAGCTTGCCAGACAAGTGATCGCGTCTCGTGTCCGTGCGGGCCTTTCACAGAGCGAGCTTGCAAGCCGGATGGGCACCAGTCAGAGCGCGATTGCCCGCCTTGAATCCGGACGCAACAGGCCGAGTACATCAACGCTTGAACGCCTGGCCAAGGCTACCAACTCCCGGCTGCAGATCACGCTTGTCCCGGCAACTTGATGGCAGTGTTTTCAAAGTGACCCGCAACATCACCCGGATCGGCGCCCAGGCCGCCATCGAAAGCCTCGCTGGCTGGAGCGTCGTGGACGGCCGCGACGCGATCTTCAAATCGTTCAAATTCGCCGACTTCAAGGCTGCGCTCGCCTTCATAGTCCAGACCGGCCTGAAGGCCGAACAGATGGATCACCATCCCGAATGGTTCAATGTCTACAACCGGGTCGATGTGACACTCGCCACGCACGACGCTGACGGGGTGACCGTACTGGATGTGGAACTGGCCGGGTTTATGGATGCGGTGGCGGCGCGGGGTTGAAAGGCACATAGGAGCGCGGGCCACCAGACCGGCATGTGGGGCCAAACGCCATGCGCATTTGTTAACGCGCGGTCCGGCAGGAAGTGCGGGCCTTCGTGCCTTTCACACGCGCACGGGGAGGTGCGCGGTCCTGTATTCCTGGGGTGTGCAGGAGCGCGGCTGTCCCAGCCGCAAACTT
>JALOSP010000353.1:0-2884 GCA_025458365.1 Hyphomonadaceae bacterium | reverse complement strand
CGGCTGGGACAGCCGCGCTCCAGCGGGGCAGGTGCAGTCCTATCCCACACCCCCAACCCCATGGCCCAATACGGCCATGACCTGCACGACCTCCTTCACCTATCTCAAAGCCACCGCCCGTGCCCTGCTGGCCCAGGTGGCCCATCGTGACCCTGTGGCTGACCGGCCTGCGCATGCGCGCTGGAAGCGCGCGCTCCGGCGCCACAGGACTGCCGCGCTCCGCCAAAGGAGCGCGGAGACGCGTGCGCTCCTGTTTGGGTCGCCGCCCTTGCGCTGGTCCCGCTTGGGGCATACATCAAGGCAGGCGGTTCTGCGCTGTTCGTGGGCGGTCTTAGTTCCGCCGACCTAACTCTCTGTCGGGAGCTGGCATCTGTGGGGGATCGTGGTCTTCTGCATCTGGCGCCCACCTGGTTCTCCAGGTCGTACAGGAACGAGTTTTCCCCTCACGGCAGATGCGGTTCCGCCACCCTCATGCACGCCAGCCCCCTCCCTGCAGCCTTCTACTTCGCCTGTATCCCGCTGGTGCTGCTGCACTGCCTTGAAGAAGCGCTGGCCGCGCCGGGTATGACACAGCCTGCTGAAATGGTGGCGCTTGCCCTGCTGGGGGAATGGGTACCCTATTTCCCGATGGGCCATCCCTTGGTGTCCGGGCTCGTTGGGCTCCTGTCTGCGGCTGCGCTGGCGTGGGCCGGGCTGAAGCCGGAGGGCCGGCGTGCGACATGGGCAGGGGCAATCACATTGGGGCTGTTCGCCAGCGATGCGCTCTTGGTCCATGCCGGGGCGATCATTGCCTTGGGCGGTCCATCGAGCCAGACGCTGGGTCGGGTGGTCGGGATTGGCAGTGCCTTGTTCCTGCTGCTGCCGATGGCGCTGGTCTGGGTCCGGCTGGCGGGATGGGCTGCGTGCTGGCGCCCGGTGCTGGTGGCGTGCGGGCTTCAGGTTCTCACGCTGGCGGTCACGCTCATCGTGCTGGTGGCGACAGGCTGACCCCGGCGATGCCTGCTATCCCACAGCGCCGCAACTGGCGCACAGTGCCGGGATGGACTCCACCCAGCGCGATCATCCGGGCCTTGGGAAACCGCCGCACCAGCATCGCCAGCCGCGCCGCGGTCAGCACCCTGCCTGCACTGGGGCTGTCGCTGGCAAATACCGGCGAGACCACGATACGGGTGATACCATGCTTGAGCGCACGGGCGACTTCGCGCGCAGTGTGGGCCGATGCCATGACAGGCGCCCGCCGCAAGCGGTGGCTGCGCTGTTGGCCCCGCACATGCACCGAGGGCCAGTAGAGCCCGAACGTACCGGGGAGGATCAGCGCATCGGGCACCGGCGCACTCAAGAACCGCGTGCCCGGAAGGGAAAGGCCGGATGCAATCTCCTCGATCCGTCCATAATGGCGCACGATCGTGCCTGCCACTGGCAACGGCCCAAACGTGGCGAGTGTCTCTGCCGACAGGCGGTCAGGATCGCTCAGCTGCCAGATTTCCATGTCCGGCGCGGCGCGGGCCAGGCGGATCAGGCGCTTCAAATGCCGATCGGCTGCCGCTAAAGCCTCGCTCATGACATTCAACGCCCCCTTTGATACCTGCCAGTTTGATCACCGTCTGGCCACTCTTCATGAGCGTATGGCGCGCGCTGCTGCAACCGTCGGGCGCGACCCGGCCACAGTGACCCTGACCGCCGTGACCAAGACCCAGAAGGTCAGCGCGCTGGAACAGGCGATTGCGGCCGGCCTGCGGGTGTTTGGCGAAAACCGGGTGCAAGAAGCCCAGAGCCACTGGGCTGACACCGGCCTGCGCGCCACGCCGGGCTTGTCGCTGCACCTTATTGGTGCGCTACAGACCAACAAGGCCGAGGAGGCCTGTGCGCTGTTTGACGTGATCGAGACGCTGGACCGGCCAAAGCTGGGCGACGCACTGGTCAAGGCTGCTCAGAAGGCCGGGCGGATGCCGGGCTTGCTGGTGCAGGTCAACACCGGCTCAGAGCCGCAGAAGGCAGGCGTGCTGCCCGGTGATCTTCCCGGTTTTCTCGATGATCTGCGCGAACGCTTGAAGCTGGAGCCGCAAGGCCTGATGTGCATTCCGCCAGCGGGCCATGCCCCTGCCCCGCACTTCGCCTGGCTGGCGCGGGAAGCGCGCCGTCATGGCCTGGCGAGCCTGTCCATGGGCATGAGCGGCGATCTGGAGGCCGCCATCCATCACGGTGCGACCCATGTGCGGGTGGGATCGGCGTTGTTCGGGGAGCGGGGCTAGACCATCGTGCCGTTTCTATCGAACAGCATGATGGTCTGGAGCACTGATTGAGCAACGTTTTTCACCGAAAACCGCCTCCCACTTTTCGGCACGATGCTTTAGCCCCCTGCCCGGACAATCGCCACCGCATCGCCCGGCTTTGCAACCGCGAGCAGGCGGCGCAAGTCTGCGTCGGCCAGCGCCACACAGCCCGCAGTGGGTGTGGTGGCAGGTTTGAAACAATGCATGAAAATCGCCGATCCCATGCCATCGACCACCGGATCGTCATTGTGGCCCAGCACGACCACAATGTCATAGGCATCATCATCGCGCCACATCCGCTCGGCGCTGGCCGGATAGGGGTGCTGCACCGGGCGGTTGTAGTTCGGATCACCGGGCGCGTCGCACCAACCATCAGTATTGGCAATCGCAGTGACTTCAAACGCGCTCACCGGCTTTGGCCCCTTGTCAGCACGCCACAAGACAGAGCGGATCGGCCAGATGCCGAGCGGCGAACACCCGTCGCCCTCGCGCTTGTCGGCAGCAGCAATCACACCGCTGCGCCCGAGGACGCAGGGCGCCTGGTCGGCGGTGTTCCCCAATCCCCAGCGTATCCACCCGTCGGTCGATGCGGAAAAAACATTGGTCATCAA
>JALOSP010000352.1 GCA_025458365.1 Hyphomonadaceae bacterium | reverse complement strand
GTCGTTCCGTCGATCCCAGTTCAGCGAATAGCCAACTTGCGAGTAGGTGAAATCCTGGCTTTCCCGGCATCTGGAGTCCAGCGGGTCGACAATCGCCACGCCGTTGCTGTCTGTGCACGGATTGCGCGACGTCGTCACATTGTCGTTGCGATACACATAACGCCCGCCAAAACTCAAATACTCGCCCAGCGGGAAGCCGGTTCGCAGCGAAAGACCGGTCGACTGGCTCTCGTAAGCGGCCTCTTCAAGATAATCCTGTCCTACGGAGAACAGCTCGAACGAGCCTGCCAGGTTGCGGCCGAACAGACGCGGTTCGGTAAAGCGGATATCCACATTGTTGGTGCGCGAACTGGCGTTGATCCGGAACCGAAGGAACTGGCCACGACCACGCAGATTGCGCTCCGTAACCGAGATGTCGACCTGATAGGCATCGGAGTTGGAATAACCCAGACCGAACTGCAACTCGCCAGTCGGCTGTTCTTCGACACGGACTTCCACCACTGTCCGGTCCGGGAGGGCCGTCGGCTTTTCAGTAATCTCGACGTCGCTGAAGAACCCCAGCGCACGGACCCTGTTGCGTGACCGGTCCAGCAGCACACGGTTGAAAGCATCGCCCTCAGACAGCCGCAACTCGCGCCGGATGACCCGGTCAAGCGTGGCCGAATTGCCGACAATGTCGATCCGGTCGATATAGACCCTGGGGCCTTCATTGACCTCGAAGACGATATTGACCTTGCGGGTTTCGGGATCGGCGACTTCGCGCGGACGGATCTCGACAAATGCATAGCCCGCAGCACCGGCGGCAAATGTCAGAGCCTCGACCGCCTGCTCCACCGAATCGCGCCGGTAGAGGTCGCCGTTTTGCATCGCCACAAAGGCGCGCAGAACCTGCGGGTCAAGCTTGGCCAGCGATGAACTGACCGAGATGTCGCCAAACTCATACCGCACACCCTCGTTGAGCGTGTAGGTGACAAAGAACCGCGACTGGTCGGGGGAAAGCTCGGCCACTGCCGACGTGACCCGAAAGTCATAGTAGCCTTGATTGAGATAGTGCTTGCGCAGCTGGTCACGGTCATACTCGAGTTTCTCTGCCTCGAAATTGTCCCGGTTCGACCAGAACCGCCACCAGGAGCTTTCTTCGGTGACGATCACTTCCTGCAACTGGCTGTCGGAAAAGGCCTGATTGCCTTGGAAATTGACCCGTCCGATCCCGGTCTGCGGACCTTCGTTGATTTCGAAGATCACGTCCACGCGGTTCTGGGGCAATTCGCGGATCATTGGCGTGACTTCGGCGGCAAACCGCCCTGATGCCCGGTAGATCTGCAGGATTCGCCGCCGGTCGGCCTGCACGCGCGCCTGGGTGTACCAGGAGCGCGGCTCGATCTGGACTTCCTCGTCCAGCTTGTCGGATTTCACCGCCGAATTGCCCTCGAACAGCACCTGGTTGACCGTCGGGTTTTCGGTCACCCGCACGATCAGATCGCCGCCGGCCTGTTCGAACCGAACATCGGCAAAGAAATTGGTGGCAAACAGGGTCTTCAGCGACTGGTCCACCAGCACTGGATCGAAAGCTGCACCGGGGCGCAGCGACAGGTAGGCCAGCACGGTTTCGGTATCGACCCGCTGGTTGCCCTGCACCAGAATCCGCTGGATCACACCCGGCGCAGACGGCAGTGGCGCACTGGGTGGGGCGGCCCCAACAGTGCCATCTCCGGCAGCGGGGGCTGCCTGACCAAATGCCGGGCTGGATGCCAGGACCATCAATGCGGCGGCTGCCGCACCTGTCTGCAATGTCGATTTCCACAAACGCATCAAATTTCCCGCCACAAACTGCCGCCCGCTGATAGACAAAGCCCCCGCCCCTGCCTAGCCCGTGCGCGCGGCTCCTTCCAGCATCCGGAACAGGCCAAGACGGTCGAGGTCCTGAAAGGTCACGAATACAAACAACATCAACAGGCAGGCGATGCCCACCTTCATGCTGGTCTGGCGCACCACCTCCGGCAGAGGGCGACCGCGCACTGCCTCGTAGGCATAAAACACGAGGTGGCCGCCATCGAGCATCGGCAATGGCAAGAGATTCATGAACCCGATGGCGATGGACAGCACCGCCGCCAGCTGCACCAATCCCATGGCGACCGATGAAGCGACTTGCGCCGGCGTGGCCTGCGGCCCCGCCAGCTCTGCACTGTTCTCGGCCACCTTGCCGGAAATCTGACCGATTCCCAAAGGCCCGCTCAAATGGCCTGGCGACACACCACCGCGGAACAGGGCGGCGATGAAATCGATCTGGGTCTCAATGATCTGGGCGGTTTGTTGTATGCCACGCCCGACCGCCTCGACCGGATTGTAGCGGGCATGCTGGACGGTTGCCGGATCGGTGCTGAATGTGATGCCCAACACACCCTGCTTCTCCAGATCGCCAAACGGGGTCGGCCGGTCAACAACCTTGGGCGTAACGGCAAGTTCGACAGGCGCACCAGCCCGCTCCACCGCGACCGTCACCTGCCGCGCGCCGGAAACAGCGATGATCTGGCGCACGTCATTGCTTGACAGCATGGCCTTGCCATCAATCGACAGAATCCTGTCACCGACCTGAAGACCTGCGCTGATGGCTGCTCCGCCCGGCTGCAGGGTCCCGACCACAGGCTGGCGGTAGTGCTCGCCAAGCACCGCGAAGAAAGCCGCAAACACGCCAATGGCAAAAAGGAAATTGAAGACCGGCCCGGCAATTGTGACAGCCATCCGCACCAGGACCGACTGGTCGTTCAGATAACCGGTTGCCTTGTTGACACCGCTGCGGGTGCTGCCGGCCTGTGGCGAGGAGGCCGCATCATGATCACCGGCAAACATCACATACCCGCCGAGCGGCAAGGCACTGATCCGCCA
>JALOSP010000351.1 GCA_025458365.1 Hyphomonadaceae bacterium | reverse complement strand
GTGTTGCTGGTGGACGCGGGCAATTACTGGCGTGCGGACCAGCGCGGGCTGTTGCAAGCCGTCCAGTCACCGGTGCTGGAAGCCGCGATCCCGGAGCATCTGCGTGACGCCAGTGGCAAGTGGTTTGGCATCGCCAAGCGGGCCCGGGTGATCGCCTATGACAAGGCCACGATCCAGCCCGGCCAGGTGGCGACCTATGCCCAGCTGGCTGATCCGGCCTTGAAGGGCAAGGTCTGTATCCGATCGTCGTCGAACATCTACAATCTGTCGATGATGGCAGGGATGATCGAGACCATCGGCACTGATGATGCAGCCGCCTGGGCGCGCGGTGTGGTGGCCAACTTTGCCCGCCCGCCAGAAGGCGGTGATACAGACCAGCTGGATGCAATCGCGGACGGGAAATGTGCCGTCACTCTGGTGAACCAGTATTACTACCTGCGCTATGCCCGGTCCCAGGTGCCCGCCGAAAAGGCGATAGCCGACCGGATCGCCCTGTCATTCCCCGATCAGGAGGGCGCAGGAACCCATGTCAATATTTCTGGCGCCGCAGTCGCCGCGCACGCCCCCAACCGTGCAGCGGCCATCCAGTTCCTCGAATATCTGGTCAGCCCCGAGGCCCAGAAAATCCTCTCCGAGGCCAATAATGAATTGCCGGTTGTTGCAGGTGTGCAGATCGACAATCCGGAGCTTTCCGCCATGGCAGGGTTTCTCGAATCCCGTATTCCGCTGAACTCGCTGGGCACGTTCCAGCCCGATGCGCAGCGCCTGTTTGATGCTGCAGGCTGGCGCTGATCGAACGGTGACAGGACTGCAGGACACTTTCGAGGATCAGGCTTCCTCCAGGCCTGCAGGCCCGGCTTCGGGTCACGGCCTGCCCTGGCGCTGGATTCTGGCTGCAGTCTGTCTCGCCGTGCCGGTGATCCCGCTTGCAGCCGTCTTGCTGATCGCCGCAGGCCCAAGTCAGGCCTGGCAGCATGTCAGCACGACCCTCTTGCCTGAATATGCGTTGAATACCCTGATCCTTGTGACGCTCGGCGGTGGCCTCGCGATGCTGGCAGGGACCGTCTGCGCCTGGCTGGTGACGGCTGTGGCCTTTCCCGGTCGCGACGTGCTGTCTTGGGCGCTGGTCCTGCCCTTTGCGCTGCCGCCCTATATCGCAGCCTATGCCTGGGGTGATCTCTTGGGCGTGCGTGGCGTCTGGGTGGCTGTGCTGGTGTTTGCGACAACCCTGTATCCCTATGCCTATCTGACGGCGCGCGCCGGGTTTGCTGCACAATCGGTGTGTGCCCTGGAAGCTGCACGCTCGCTGGGAGCCGGGCCGATGCGCCGGTTCGTTGCGGTTGCCCTGCCGATGGCACGCGCGGCGATTGTGGCGGGCGGGGCACTGATTGGTCTGGAAATCATCGCCGACTATGGCGCAGCAGACCATCTGGGTGTTCCAACACTGGCCGTCGGCGTGTTTCGCACCTGGTTCTCGCTGGGCGATCTGGCCGGTGCTGCCCGGATCGCGGCGGCCGCCCTCGCCGTCGCCATGGTCTTGCTGTGGGTCGAACGCAAGGCTCGAAAGGGCGAGGTGGCAGGCGGTTCGATCCGCTGGCGCACGCCGACCACCACGAAGGTCAGCGCGCCCGCCGGGATGGCCTGTCTGCTCGCCTGCCTTCTGCCACTGCTGGGCGGCTTGATCGTGCCAGTGGTGCATCTGGCATCGCTTGCCATCGCAGCAGGGCCACCGTTGCGTGGGCTGGCCGAACCGGCGCTGGCCACGGCTGCAGCCGCCGCCGCCGGGGCCACAGCAACCCTGGTGCTGGCTTTGACCGCTGCTGCAATCAACCGGCCAACCACGGCAAGCAAGACGTCAGCCCGGCAGGCCGGTGCAGGCCAGGCGGTGCGGGTGTCAATGATGGCGGGCTATGCCACGCCCGGTGCGGTTCTGGCGCTGGGGCTTCTCTCTGTCATAGCGCTGGCCGGTTCGGGTGCCGCCGCATCGCTGACCGGCCCGGCAGGCCTTGTGGTGCTTGTGGTGGCTTTTGCAGGACGGTTTGGCGGCGCTGCTTTCGAGCCGATCGAAGCCGGGCTGGCCAAGACGACGCCATCCATGCGCAGCGCGGCGGCTTCGCTGGGTGCCGGACCGGGGCGACGCTTCGTGCAGGTCGAGGCGCCGGTCGCCCTACCCTCGGTTCTGGCAGCCGCGCTGATCGTGGCGGTGGAGATCGCCAAGGAGCTGCCTGCGACACTGATCCTGCGCCCCTTCGGCTTCGACACACTGGCCGTCCGCGCGCACAATTATGCCAGCGACGAGCGTCTGGGCTCTGCGGCCTGGCCTGCGCTGGTGATCATCGGGCTGGCGCTGATCCCCACCATGATGCTGACCGGCGCTATCGGGCGGGCGCGCCCCGGCAACCAGTCCGATGCCGGCGACGCGTTCCAGGTGCCTGCATGACGATCGCACACCCCGTCACACCTGCTGCCCTTGAGGCGCGCCGCATCAGCCGCCGGTTTGGCGCCACTGTGGCGTTGAGGGATGCCAGTCTGAGCATTGCGCCGGGTGAGTTCGTGGCCGTGATCGGACGGTCCGGCTCGGGCAAATCCACGCTGTTGCGGGTGCTGGCCGGGCTTGAGGGCCTCGACAGCGGGGAAGTCCATGAAGGCGGTGTCCTCGTGGCAACTGCAAACCGCGCGACGCCTGCAGAGCGACGCAAGGTCGGGCTGGTATTTCAGGATTTCGCATTGTTCCCCCACATGTCAGTGGCTGCCAATGTGGGGTTCGGTCTGCGCGGCATGCCTGCTGGAGAACGCAACGCGCGGGTCATCCGGTGGCTGGCCGCGGTCGATCTGGCGCACAAGCTGGAGGCATTTCCCCACCAGCTTTCTGGCGGCGAACAGCAACGGGT
>JALOSP010000350.1 GCA_025458365.1 Hyphomonadaceae bacterium | reverse complement strand
GTGATCGAAAAACCCGATCCCGGTGGACACGTCGGCACGGCCGGTTCCATCCAGGTTGATCGAAACCGAGATGTCGGTTTCCTTGGTCTTGCGGACGACGGTGGCGGTGCGCACGGGCGGTTCTCCAGAGGACGGCGGCGGGTTCCATGACGGAGACCCGGCGCAATGGCAAGCCCACCCTCCATCTTGCGATGTTCAGGCTCTTTTTGATGGTTCATCAAGGTTAATCTTGCATCAACTGTCTGCATGCCAGAACACCGTGTCGGGTTGCGTCACGGGACGCGCGATCCATTGGAAAGTACTGACGTGGCATTCGGGGCAGACTACAACGCGTTGGACAGACTGAAGCGGTCACTGGCAGGCAAGCTGGTGCTGACCTTCTGCCTGTTGTCTGCCGTGGTGATGAGCGGCATGCTGTTTGCCTTGTTCGCGCTCACCGGATTTTCCAACCATTGGATGATTCTGGCGGGATTGAGTTTGGTGTCGCTGGCACTGGCCACCGTGGCATTTTTCTTGGTGATCCGCCGGATGATGATCGAGCCGCTGGCCGAGATCACCGACTTTGCCAAGGCTACCAATCTGAAGCGGCTGGGCGCACGCTTGAACTTGCGCACCGGTGATGAGCTTGAAGCCTTGTCCCATGCCATCAACCGGATGATGCAGCGGATCGACGCTTCGATGAAGCGGATCCAGCAGCTCGCCTTTGTTGATACCGTGACCGAGTTGCCAAACCGCGAACGCTTGCGGCAGGAAGCTGACGAGGCCTTGAAGATGAGCATGGCGTCCAATCTGCAGGGGGCGATCATTGCCTTGGACGTGGACAAGTTCCTGCATGTCCAGAACACCTTGGGCCAGATCGCCGGTCAGGAATTGCTGGGGATGGTTTCCGAACGGCTTGCTGCGGCAGTTCGTGCCAGCGACCGGATCGCGCGACGCGAGACCTGCACCAGCAGGCCTGCCTTGCTGGGCCGGACCAACGGGTCGGAATTCTCGATCCTGCTCCCTGACGTCAAGGATGCCACCAGCGCCGGTCGCTTTGCCCAGTTGATTTCCGCCTCTTTGCGCCAGCCGTTCGAATTGAAGAACCACCGCATTGCCTTGGGCGCCAGCGCGGGCATCGCCGTGTTCCCGCAAGATGGTGAAGTGGGCGAAGATCTGATGCGATCCGCCGAGCTTGCCCTGTCGCACGCGCGCAATGCCGGTGGTGGACGGGTGGTGTTCTTCACCCGCAAACTGAACCAGCAGGCCATGCAGCGCCTGATGCTGGAAAATGAAATGCGCGCCGGGATCGAAGCTGGCCAGTTTGTGGCCTATTACCAGCCGAAGATCGATCTCGGCACAGGCCGGATTTGCGGCTGTGAGGCGCTGATGCGCTGGGAGCATCCCAAGCATGGCCTGATCTCGCCGGCCCGCTTCATTCCTGTGGCCGAAGAAACCGGCATGATTGCCGCGATGGGCTACACGATCATGCGTGATGCAGCCAAGGCCGCTGCCGGCTGGCTGCGGCGTGGCATGGCGACCCGGGTTGCCGTCAATGTATCGGCCGTGCAGTTCAAGGATGGCGACTTCGTCAACAAGGTTCTTGGCGTGCTGGAAGAAACCGGTCTGCCACCGACCCTGTTCGAGCTGGAAGTGACTGAATCGCTCGCGATGGAGGATCCTGAAACGGTCGGGCGCATGCTGGAGCCGATCCGTTCGCGCGGGGTGCGGATCGCGATGGACGACTTCGGTACCGGTCACTCCAACCTGTCCCAGCTTTCGCAATTGCCATTTGACGTTTTCAAGATCGACCAGTCGTTCGTGGCTGCACTGGGCAAGGAGCGCAATGCGCCAGCGATGATCGAGACCATCATCGCCATGGCAGGCGCCCTGAACTATGAAACTGTGGCCGAGGGCGTGGAGACGCCCGAACACGCCGCCTTCCTCAAGCAGCGCGGCGCGACCATCGGGCAGGGGTATCTGTTCGGTCGCCCGATGAAGGGCGAGGATTTCGAAATCTTCATGCGCGACTGGGCCGAGACTGGGAAAGCCGCGACAGTCGGAGTCATTCCGCGCAAGACCGAAGTGCGGGCTTCGGACATCAAGCCTGCCGAGGCAGGCGCGCCAGTGATCCTGTCCAAGGCTCAATTGGGCAGCGGCGCTGGTGGCGGGCTGGCTTCTGGTGCGCCAGCTCAACCGGCGGCGGCACCAGCTGAGTCCACAGGGGTCGCCTTGCGTGCCAGGGCCTGAGGCCGGGCCGTGATTTTCCGGGGACCGCAAGGTCGACTTTTGCCGCATCCTGCCAAAGACAGGTCTTGAGACATTCGGCCACAGCGCAGCCGGGCCGTGCATGGCGATACACGTGTGGCGCGCTGGATTCACGTGTTTGTTATTGTTAGTGTCATTGCATGAGCGTGCTGGAAGCTGCCTTCGCCCCGTTTGCGCGGGCGCCGACCAACGCCCCCGGTGCGGTGGGCCGGTTGCGGTTGCGGACGCTTGTCGGCTTGCGCTGGATGGCGATCCTCGGCCAGACCATCACGGTCCTCGTTGTCTATGGCTTCCTCGGGTACGATCTGCCGCTGCCGCAATGCTTGGGTGCGATTGCCGTGTCAGCCTGGCTCAATCTGTCCTTGGGCTTTGCACTGCCGTCCCAAAGGCTCATGAAGGACTGGGAAGCGGCGGCTCAGCTGCTGTTCGACCTGTTCCAGATTTCCTTTCTGCTTTCCCTGACTGGCGGGATCGAGAACCCGTTTTCTCTGATGCTGATTGTGCCCGCCACGATTGCTGCGGCCACCTTGCGCCTGCGCTGGTCGCTGGCGATCCTCTACACGGGTCTGTTGTGCGTGGCGATCCTGGCAGTGGTGTCAGAGCCGCTGCCCTGGAAACCTGCCGGTTCGCTTGTTTTTCCCGACA
>JALOSP010000349.1 GCA_025458365.1 Hyphomonadaceae bacterium | reverse complement strand
GCTGACCGGCTCTTTCGTCATCATTCTGGCCATGGGTATCAGCGCGCTTGCCTTGCCGCCGGGCATGGGCACCGGGGTGATCCTGGCAGGGGCAGCGTTGTTCATCCTGTCGGACATGGTGCTGGGGGTCGAGCTGTTCCGGCTTTCTGCCACATCGCGCTGGCGCCCCTTCACCAGCCGGGTGATCTGGTTCACCTACTACAGCGGGCAGGTCCTGATCGCGCTGGGCACCATCATGGTGGCCATTGTAGAGGTCGTGTTCTGAGGTATGCCAGGGCTGAGTGTCATCATCCCGGTCCGCAATGGCGGGCCACGGCTGGCGGATTGCCTTGCCGCTCTAGTGCCGGGCGCCGTGGACGGTTTGTTGCGGCAGGTGGTCGTGGTCGATGGCGGCTCGACGGATGCCAGCGTGAGCCTGGCCCGTGACATGGGCGCTGACGTGATCGAGACCGCACCGGGCCGCGGTGCCCAATTGGCTGCCGGTGTCTCTGGCGCCCGTCACGACTGGTTGCTGTTGCTGCATGCCGATACCGTGCTGGATGACGGCTGGGTCGAAGCGGTGCGCTCCCATATCGACGCCCACGGGCCGGGCCGGGCAGGGTGGTTCCGGCTGGCGTTTGATGAGGGCGGCGGCCCGGCGCGCAGGGTCGCGGGGCTGGCCAACTGGCGTGCCGCCACGTCTGGTTTGCCCTATGGCGATCAAGGGCTGGTGGTTCATCGCAGTCTGCTGGCGGATGTGGGCGGCGTCCGGCCCTTGCCGCTGATGGAGGATGTTGACCTCGTGCGCCGCATCGGGCGGCGCAGGCTGGCACCACTGGATGCAGTGGCCGAAACATCGGCAGCGAAATACAGGGCGCGCGGGTGGTGGCTGGTGCCCGCGCGCAACCTGCTGTTGCTGGTTCTGTTCTTCTGTGGTGTGCCGCCGGAGCGGCTGGCGAGGCTATACCGGTGAAGCCACTCGTCCTGATCTTCACCAAGGCGCCAAGGCTGGGTGCGGCCAAGTCGCGGTTGGCGGCGGGGATTGGCGTGGTCCACGCCTGGCGGATCAAGCGCAGGCTGGACCGGCGGACCTGCCGGGTGCTGGCCGATCCACGCTGGGATCTGGCCATCGCCTGCGCCAGGGATCGCGATTTGTGTGGCCGGTTTGGCGATGTCTGGCCCGCCCGATTGCCAAGGACGGGGCAGGGCAGCGGCGATCTGGGTGCCCGCATGGCGCGCGCTCTGGCCACCCAGTCGCGTGGCGGGCGCAAGGTGCTGATCGTCGGCTCTGACGTGGCGCGGATCAGCCGGGCGGCGGCGGCAGAAGCCGTGGCAGCCCTCAACCGCGCTGACGTGGTGATCGGCCCGTCCGGCGATGGCGGCTACTGGCTGATCGGTGCCCATCCGCGGGCGGCGCGATGCCTGACGCTGGCCCCGGTGCGCTGGTCCGGTCCGCACACGCTGCAGGACACACTCGCAAGCCTGCCAGTGGGCACCCGCGTGAACCTGATCCGGGCGCTGGATGATGTGGACACGCGAGACGATTTGCGCCTGTTGCGTGGCGCCCGCCAGCCGCTAGTCTGAGGACCATGTCCCGCCCGCCGCTGCCCGACACGATCAAGCCGGTTTCCGCTTTCGACCGGGTCATGACATCCGCCGAAATGGCGATGGCGGATGCGGCTGCCATTGCTGCGGGGACCCCCGGCACAGTGCTGATGGAACGGGCCGGCAAGGCAGTCGCGGATGTGGTGATGGCCCGGTATGACCCGGCACCGGTTCTGGTCCTGTGCGGTCCTGGCAACAATGGTGGCGATGGCTATGTGGTCGCCCGCCACCTCAAACAGGCCGGATGGGATGTCACGACAGCCCAATGGCCGAAGGATGTCGTTCTCAAAGGCGATGCTGCCTGGGCATCCGGGCTGTGGGATGGCGCGCGCATTGACTGGCCGGAGGATGAACTCGGCCGCTTCGGGCTGGTGATTGACGCGGTTTTTGGCGCAGGCTTCCAACCAAGGGTGCTGGACGGTGAGTTTGAGCCACAATTGCCCGAAGAAGTCCGCAAGGCACTCTACACGGCGGTTCATGAGGGCGCTGAGGTCATCGCGATCGATCTGCCATCAGGCATGTGTGATACAGGAACACCCACTGCTGACAGCATCCACGTGCTTGGGTCAGTGCTTCTGACAATCACCTTCCATCAGCCAAAACCGGCCCATCTGCAACGCCAGTGGCTCGGTGAAGTGCTGGTGGCTGACATTGGTCTTCCTGAACACTCTGCGGTTCCAGAATCCATCATTTTCAACCGCCCTGCCAAGTGGCAGCACTTCCTGCCGTGGCCGCAGGGCTGGATCCACAAGCATCATCGCGGGCGCCTGCATGTGGTGGCAGGTCCGTCAATGCAGACGGGGGCAGCACGCCTGGCGGCGCATGCTGGCCAGCGGATCGGCGCGGGCTGGGTCGTGTTGCATGGCCTTGGCGATGCCGCCCGGGAGTTGGCCGCGCGTGAAACCTCGATCATGGTGAAAGACATGTCGGCTGGTGTTCTTGCCTCTATCGGCGAGGGACCCAGTGCAGTGGTGTTCGGCCCGGCGGCCGGTCTTGACGAGGTCGCGGCGCGGCGTTTGTGGGCCTTGCTGGAGACCCCACCGCCCAGCGTCATGGCAGCCTATACTATGGACCCGGCCAGCAAGTTCACTCGATTGGTGCTCGATGCCGATGCCCTGACCCATGCCGCGCAGGACTTCGAGCGCTTTGCCGCAGCGGCAAAGCACGTCAGGCCGATCCTGACGCCCCATGCCGGGGAGTTCAAACGCCTCTTCGGGAAGACAGTTCTGCCTGGTCCGACATCGAGCCCGGATGTCCGCGAGGCTGCGTCACGGTCAGGCGCGATTGTTGTCTTGAAGGGCGCTCACACC
>JALOSP010000348.1 GCA_025458365.1 Hyphomonadaceae bacterium | reverse complement strand
TAAGGCAGTATGCTTGCAGTACTAAGGCAGTATGCTTGCAGTACTAAGGCAGTATGCTTCCATGAGGCAGACCAAAACGGCAGAGTGTTCGCATAAGGCAGACCAAAACGGCAGTATGCTTGCAAAATGCAGACCACAAAGGCAGCATGCTCGCATAAGGCAGACCACACATGGAGGTTGAGCGCAACGTCCTACTAGGCAAGGCATGTTGAAGGCACGCATATGTGAGCGGGTGAGAAACCCAATAGAAAACCCGTTCTTCCGCTTTCAAGGCAATCCCAACAATGATAACAACTACCGTACACGGCATGGGCGAACAAGGCGTGCATCTGCGAGGGCATCTGTCCACATCATCGGATTTCCATTTTCATATACGTATGCTACTGTGAGCTCTGTATTTTGTGGATAGTTATTGATTTTTTCCAAACGCGTTTTAGAAGCAGAAATTTGACCAAGTGCTCCAGCGGGTGCTCCAGCCAACCACCTTGCAGAGCGATGATCCACTTGCCCTTCATGAGCATCAGCGGTTACGACTATCCACTACCGCTGCAAACCAAGGGTCACGCTACAGCCATGAGCGATCATGTTGATCAAGGAGACGGCGCCACCCAGCGCTACCAGTCGTTCGCGGCCTTCTATCCGTTCTACATCCAGGAGCATCAGAATGCCGTCAGCCGCCGCCTGCATGTGGTGGGCACGGCGCTAGTGATCCTGTGCCTGATGGCCGGGGTGCTGGCGGACTGGCGCTGGTTTGTGGTGGCGCCGGTGTGCGGCTATGCCTTCGCCTGGGTCGGGCATTTCTTCTTCGAGAAGAACCGCCCGGCCACTTTCACCTATCCGCTCTGGAGCCTGATGGGCGACTTCCGCATGTTCTTCGAAGTCGTGACCGGACGGCGGGCATGGTAACGGAGGCCGCAGGACGCGGCGCGAACGGGCGCGTGGTGCGGATCGACGATCCGGCCAGCCTGTTCGAAGACGGCGAACGGGTCCTGGGTGAGTTCAAGGCCCGCGAGGGCGCGCTGTTCAGGAAGGCCGACCTGGTCTCGGTGCCGCTGGGCATCCTGGTGATGCTGCTGTCAGCCAACTCTTTGCTCCTCCTTGTCACGGCGGGTGTCTATGGCTTCTGGCTGGCGGTCTGGCGGCTGTCCCAGGATTGGATGGTGCGCGACCGGCTGTCCTATCTGGTCACCGACCGGCGCCTGCTTGTCCTGCAGGGCGACAGGGTCGCGGCATGGACATTTGCTGAGCTGCCCCCACCCGGAACCAAGGGGCGCGAACAAGTTCTCGATCCAGCGGTCCGGCACGGCTGGGCACGTCTTGGGGCAGAGGGGTTTGCAGTACCATCTCAACGACTTGACCGCCTGATCCTGTTGCCAAACGATCTCGAACGTCTTCTGGTTCTGGCGCGGGACGCGGCGCTGGCACGCGCAGGGCCATAGCTTCCCGCGCGCTACAATCCGGGAACGACCGGACAGTCAGTAGATTTGTCTTGCAGAGCTGCGAGCGGGTTTTCCGAAGCCAACGCGCCAGTGTCCCCGATGGCGTGACGCGGCTCGCCAGCCCCACGCCGACGATGCATGCCAGCGCCCCACCCGCAAACGAAAACGGCCGGACCATCGGGTCCGGCCGTGATCGTCGTGAGACTGGCCTCAGGCCGGTGTGGGTTCCGGCTCCGGGTTGGCGGTGCCGGCCTTGCGGCCGATCGCCGGCAGTGCCGAGGTTGGGCCCGAGGGCGGACGGGCGCCGGGCTCGTCGCGCACGGGGCGCTCGCCGTTCAGCAGCGCCTTGATCTCGTCACCGCTGAGGGTTTCATATTCCAGCAGGCCCTGGGCGATCTTTTCGAGGTCGTCGCGCCGCTCAGTGAGGATCCGGCGCGCCTCGTTGAGGCCCCAGTCCACCAGCCGCTTGATCTCGCTGTCGATCTTCTGGGCAGTGGCTTCCGAGACATTCTGCGACTGCGCCACCGAGTGACCCAGGAACACCTCACGCTGGTTCTCGCCATAGGCCACGGTGCCGAGCTCGTCGGAATAGCCCCACTGCGTCACCATGGCGCGGGCCAGGCGCGTGGCCTGCTCGATGTCCGAGGAAGCGCCGGAGGTGATGGCGTCCTTGCCGAACACGATTTCCTCGGCCACCCGGCCACCCATCATGACGGCCATGCGGCTCATCATCTGGCGATAGCTCATGGACAGCTTGTCGCGCTCGGGCAGCTGCATCACCATGCCGAGGGCGCGGCCACGCGGGATGATGGTGGCCTTGTGCACCGGATCGGTGTGCGGGACTGTGAGCGCCACCAGGGCGTGGCCGCCCTCGTGATAGGCGGTGAGGCGCTTTTCCTCCTCGCCCATGGCCATCGACTTGCGCTCGACGCCCATCATCACCTTGTCCTTGGCGTCCTCGAACTCCTGCATGGTGACCAGGCGCTTGGCACGGCGGGCCGCCAGCAGGGCCGCTTCGTTCACCAGGTTCATCAGGTCGGCACCTGAGAAGCCCGGTGTGCCGCGGGCGATGATCTTGGCTTCCACATCCTGGCTGAGGGGCACATTGCGCATGTGCACCTTCAGGATCTTCTCCCGGCCATTGATGTCGGGCAGGCCCACCACGATCTGCCGGTCGAACCGGCCCGGGCGCAGCAGCGCGGGGTCCAGCACGTCGGGACGGTTGGTGGCGGCGATGATGATGATGCCTTCATTGGCCTCGAAGCCATCCATCTCCACCAGCAGCTGGTTCAAGGTCTGCTCGCGCTCGTCATTGCCGCCGCCGAGACCGGCACCGCGATGACGGCCCACCGCATCGATTTCATCGATGAAGATGATGCAGGGGGCGTTCTTCTTGGCCTGTTCGAACATGTCGCGCACGCGGCTGGCGCCGACGCCCACGAACATCTCCACGAAGTCCGA
>JALOSP010000347.1 GCA_025458365.1 Hyphomonadaceae bacterium | reverse complement strand
AACATATTCTGGCTGAACTGACAGGACGGAAGGTCGAACCGCTATGGAACTGACCATCCTGATCGTGGCCCTGTTTGCCTTCCTGCTGATGGGCGTGCCGGTCGCGTTCGCGCTTGGGGCGGCTTCGCTGCTGACCTTTATTGCGCTGGACATTTCTCCACTGGTGCCGTTCCAGCGGATGGCGGCGGGGATCAATTCCTTCTCGCTGATGGCCATCCCCTTTTTCGTGTTTGCCGGTGATCTGATGTTGCGGGCAGGTATTGCAGAGCGGCTGGTACGGGTGGCCGATGCCATGCTGGGCCGGGTTCGGGGCGGGCTGGGCCAGGTCGATGTGGGCGCCAGCATGATGTTTGGCGGGGTGTCAGGCTCTGCAGTGGCCAGCGTCTCGGCCCTGGGTTCGACCCTGATGCCGATGATGAAGGCGAAGGGCTATGATGCCGACTATGCGGTCAATGTAACGGCGACGGCCGCGATCCTCGGCATCCTGATCCCGCCCAGCCACAACATGATCATTTATGCCGCCGCCAGCCCCGAAGGCGTATCGGTGTCTGACCTGTTTCTGGCAGGCATCGTGCCCGGCCTGATCACAGGGGCAGCACTGGCGCTGACCGCCTGGATCATAGCGGTCAAGCGCGGCTACCCGGCAGGCGAGTTTCCCGGCTGGCCTGCCTTTGGCCGGGCTCTGGTGGATGCTCTGCCCGGGATTTTCACCGCAGTGATCATTTTTGCAGGCATCTTGCTCGGCATCTTTACGCCCACGGAAAGCTCGGCGATCGCGGTGATCTACACGATTGCCATCGCCGCGCTGGTCTATCGCTCCTTGGGCCTCAAAGGCTTTGTCGAGGCTGCGTCAGGGGCGGTGAAGACAACCGCCATGGTGATGCTGATCATCGGCACGGCGGCGATGTTCGGCTGGCTTCTGGCCCTGCTGCAGGCACCGGAAAAGCTGGCCGACCTGATCGGCTTCATCACCGACAATCCGATCCTGATCCTGTTGATCATCAATATCATCCTCTTGGTGCTCGGCACTTTCATGGACATGGCGCCGCTGATCATCATCACCACGCCAATCTTCCAGCCGCTGGCCGTTCAGGCCGGTGTCGATCCGGTGCAGTTCGGCATGGTGATGATGCTGAATCTGGGCATCGGGCTGGTCACGCCCCCGGTTGGCTCGGTGCTGTTTGTCGGCTGCGCGGTCGGCGGGGTGAAAGTGGAACAGGCCGTGCGCACGATCTGGCCCTTCTATCTGGCGCTGCTCGCCTCGCTGATGGCCATCACTTTCTGGCCCCCGTTCTCGCTGTGGCTTCCCGGACTGATGCAATGACCCGACTGAGCACCTCAACCATCAGCGATCTGCCTGTCAGCATCGCGCGCCCGGCTTATGACCGTGCCGCAGTTAAGACCGGCATCGTGCATCTGGGCATTGGCGCCTTCCACCGGGCCCATCAGGCCGTGTTCACCGAAGCCTGTCTGGATGCTGGGGATTTGCGCTGGGGCATTCTGGGCGCCAGCCTGCGCAGCGCCTCGGTCGCCGAACAGCTCAACCCGCAGGACGGGCTCTATGGCGTGCAGGTCCGCGATGGGTCGCACAGCACCACACGGGTGATCGGCGCCTGCAGTGGCGTGCTGGTGGCACCCGATGACCCTGTCCGGCTGGTCGAGGCGATGGCCTCACCTGATGTCCATGTGGTCTCGCTGACGGTGACCGAGAAGGGCTATCATCTCGACCCGGCAACCGGGGCCCTGATGCTGGACGATCCGGCGGTGGCGAGCGATGTGGCTGGGCTGAGCGGCCCGCGCACGGCTCCCGGCTTCATTGTGGCCGCGCTGGAGCGGCGTCGGGAGCGTGGGCTTGGCCCGTTCACCTGCCTGTCGTGTGACAATCTGCCGGAAAACGGCGAACGGCTGGCCGATGCGGTCATTACGCTGGCCCAGGCGCGAGATCCGGCGCTCGGTGACTGGATCGCGCATCACGGCGCGTTTCCCTCCTCCATGGTGGACAGGATCGTGCCTGCCACGACCGAAGCCGATATCGCCGCCCACAGCCGGGCAACCGGGCTGGAGGATCGCGGTCTGGTCAAGACCGAGCCGTTCAGCCAGTGGGTGATCGAAGACAGGTTTGCAGGCCCCCGCCCTGATTGGGAAGCCGCAGGCGTGCAGCTGACCGGTGATGTGCGCCCGTGGGAGCTGGCCAAGCTGCGCCTGCTCAATGGTGCCCACTCCGGGCTGGCCTATCTGGGCGCGCTGGCGGGCCATGAGTATGTCCATCAGGCCGTGGCCGATCCGGCGTTTGCCGCCTTCGTGGACCAGTTGCATGAGGAGGCGCAGGCCACGCTGTCGCCGCCCTCGGGACTGGACGTTGCCGCCTACCGGGCTGACCTCAAGGCCCGGTTTGCCAATGCGGCGTTGATGCACCGCACCCGCCAGATTGCCATGGATGGCAGCCAGAAGCTGCCACAGCGCTTGTTGTTCACGATCCGCACCCGGCTGGATCGCGGCCAGGGCATTGCAGCGCTGGCGCTGGCTGTGGCGGGCTGGATGCGATGGCAGGCAGGCGTGGATGAGCGGGGCAGCGCCTATCAAGTCGATGACCCGCTGGCAGCGACCACCCGGGCGGTATTCGATGCTGGCGGTGGCAGCGATGCGATCGCGCGCGGGCTGATGCAGATCGAGGCTGTGTTCGGTGCCGACCTTGCCCGCGATGAACGGCTGGCCTGCGCGCTGGGTGCCGCGCTGAACGGGCTGATGGCGGAAGGGGCTGCGCATTCTGTGCGCACGCTGGCCCGTGCAGGCATGCCCGCATGAAGGCGCTGCGGCTCTCCCCTGATGATGATGTGGCCATCGTGCTCGGCGGTATCGAGGCCGGCGCGGCAGTTGGCATTGATGGCGTGGTGGCGCGTGAGG
>JALOSP010000346.1 GCA_025458365.1 Hyphomonadaceae bacterium | reverse complement strand
GTGCAGCGCTCGCCCGGTTGATCGATCGGACCGGATTTGCCATCTCGACTGAAGAAACCCGCTATTATCTCAATGGCGTCTATCTGCACATGGCGCGCAATGATGCAGGCCCGTGCCTGCGCGCGGTGGCGACCGACGGCCACCGGCTGGCGCTGGCCGACCACCCGATGCCCGCCATTGAAAAGCCGATGCCGGGCGTGATCGTGCCGCGCAAGACGGTGCAGGAATTGCGCAAGCTGCTGGATGATGCCAGCGAGGATGTGTCGGTTGCGATCTCCGAGGCCAAGATCCGGTTCTCCACCGGTCGCACCACGCTCACCTCCAAGCTGATCGATGGTACATATCCCGAATACAGCCGCGTCATTCCACAGAACAATTCCAAGGTGATGACCGTCCGCAACGAGGCTTTCAAGGCCGCCGTGGACCGCGTAGCGACCATGGCAGCCGAGCGTACCAAGACCGTTCGCTTGAGCCTGGAGCAGGACAAGCTGGGTCTGCAGGTTTCGCACCCTGAATACGGCGCAGGCAACGAGGAACTGGATGCAGTCTATTCCGACGATCCGATCGAGATTGCGTTCAATGCCCGCTATCTGCTCGACATCACCCAGCAGATCAATTCGAAGGATACCGAACTGGTGCTGAATGATTCAGCCTCGCCCGTTCTGGTGCGCGACACTGGCGATCCCAATGCGCTGTTCGTTCTGATGCCGCTGCGGGTGTGAGCAGTCGGCCTGACAGGGCGGCCATCAGCCGTCTGGTCCTGACCCAATTTCGCAACCATGGCCGGCTGGAGCTGGAAACCGGCGGGCTGCCTGTCGTGCTGTCTGGCGCCAATGGTGCCGGCAAGACCAATATCCTCGAAGCGATTTCCCTGCTGGGTCCGGGCCGTGGCCTGCGCGGAGCCGAATTGGGCGAAGTGTCCCGTGCAGGAGCCGAAGGCGGCCCGTGGACTGTCTCTGCTGTGGTCGAAACCGGGGCAGGGGTGGAGCACCGGATCGGGATCGGGCTGGAGCCTGGCGAAGGCGGTCGTCGTCTGGCAAGGATCGACGGGCGCAACGCAGGGCCGAAAGACCTTGCCGAGGCTGTCCGTCTGATCTGGATGACACCAGCGCATGACAGGCTGTTTGCGGGCCCTGCCGCCGAACGGCGGAAGTTTCTCGACCGGCTGGTGTTTGCGGCCATTCCCGAGCAGGCAGCCGTGGCATCCGGCTATGAACGGGCGATGCGTGAACGCGCGCGCCTGCTGGCAGACGAGGCGCCAGACCGGCGCTGGCTGTCGGTGCTGGAGGCCGAAATGGCAGCCAATGCGGTGGCGCTGGCTGTTGCCCGCATCGAGGCAGTCGATGGGCTTCAGGCCGCGATTGATGGCCGGGCCGAAAGTGCGTTTCCCAAGGCAATCCTGTCGCTCGACGGCCTGCTCGAGGCACGCCTGCGTGCGGGTGAGGGGGCAGCTGATCTGGAGGACTGGTTTGCAGGCCACCTTTCCGGCGTGCGGCTGCGCGATGCGGCTGCCGGGCGCGCGCTCGACGGGCCGCACCGCACCGACTTGAGCGCGCGCCACGCGGGTAATGGGATGGACGCGGCCCAATGCTCGACCGGTGAGCAGAAAGCGCTGGTGACAGGGCTGGTGCTGGCCCAGGCCCACCGGATCGCCGGTGGGGTCAGTGGTGGCTTTGCCGGTGATGAGGGGCCCAATCCGCTGGTGCTGCTGGATGAGGCCGCGGCCCATTTCGATCCGGCGCGTCGGGCGGGGCTGTGCGAGGCGCTGCTGGCGCTTCCGGGTCAGGCCTGGCTGACCGGCACCGATGACAGTCAATTTGAAGGCTTTGGCGCTGCTGCTGCCCGGTTTGCGGTAGCGCCCGGGGCAGTGGCGCGACTGGCCTGAACCCGGGATTTTCCGCTGACGGCGGTTTCCTTGCCCGCTTGTTGCCTGTATCGCAGCGGCACCACTGGCAACGCCGTCACTCCAGCCGAGAGCCATCCCATGCAAATCTTCATCGACACCGCCGACACCGAGGCCCTCGCAGCCCTGATCCCTACCGGCATGGTGGACGGGGTGACCACCAACCCCTCATTGATCGCCAAGTCCGGCCGCAAGATTGCCGATGCGATCACCGAGATCTGTGCCATGGTCGACGGGCCCGTCAGTGCCGAAGCGGTGGCCACCGATTACGAGGGGATGCTCGCAGAAGGCCGCTTCTTGCGGGAATTGGCGCCGAATGTGGTCGTCAAGCTGCCGCTCACCGAGAATGGGCTGCGTGCCTGTCGCACTCTGTCTGAGGAGGGCACACCGGTGAATGTCACCTTGTGCTTCTCGGCCACCCAGGCGCTGCTGGCAGCCAAGAGTGGAGCTGCCTTCATTTCCCCCTTCATCGGGCGGCTCGATGACAATGGCGCCGACGGCATGGAGCTGATCCGCGAAATCCGCACGATCTACGACAATTACGGCTACGATACCCAGATCCTCGCCGCATCGGCCCGCACGGCCTTGCATGTGAAGGATGCTGCATTGGTCGGCGCAGATTGTGCCACCATCCCGCCGACGGTTTTCAAGGCTATGTATCGCCATGTGCTGACCGACGTTGGCCTGCAGGCATTTCTTGATGATTGGGCCAAGACCGGACAGTCCATTCTCTAGATCAGACTCAAAAGTTTAGTGCGCACCTTCGTTTCAACGAAACAAAACCCGCACTTGCGGGCGTTTCGATCCATTAAGATGGAAAGGGTGATCCAACCCTTTGCCGGAGTAACAGTTGATCGATCAATCTGATCCAGATTGATCGGGCATTGGTTGGCCGATGGCTTTTGTCATTGGAGGCCTGTCTGCCGCTGTATCGGTGGGACCGGCTGAAGTCCGGAGAACGAGGGGTCATGCGTTTGGCGTGACTGGCTGATCCGAATGGAT
>JALOSP010000345.1 GCA_025458365.1 Hyphomonadaceae bacterium | reverse complement strand
CCTCGCGCCAGGCTTGGTCTGCCTCGACAAGATAGCCGGTCTCCTCGTAGATCGTGGCAAGTCCTGCCCAGGCCGCAAAGTGGCGTGGCTCCAGCCGCAAGGCCTGCAGGAGGTCATCGCGGGCCTTTGCGTGATCACCCATCTGCCATGCGCTCGAAGCTGCGCGAGCCCAGCCATCGGCAAAGCCGGGATCGATCCGGGTCACATCGGCATAGACGGCGCGTGCCCGCGCCCAGTCTTCGATTGATTCAGCCCGTGCCGCAGCCTCCATCAGCGCATTGACCGTCCCGCTCGGGGAGGTGCCAAGCCGCATGTAAATCCGGGCCTCGATCTGCTGGGCCTGTTCGGCCGTGTCTGCTTCACGCAATGCCGCAAACAGGCCGTCCAGCGATTGCGGGAGGGCTGCCGTTTCCAGGCTCGGCTTGACACCGTCTGGATGATCAGGCCCAGGGTCGAATGTGGCATCTGGCGGGCTTTCAGGAACCCCGCCATGCGGCAGTGACCCGGCTGCGTCCGCGTCAGACCCAAACCTGTCGGGCTGGAGCAGTGCTGACAGACCGGCCACCCGGTCCCGCTCGACCCAGGCAGCCACCCCGAGGCCGACACAGATACTGATCGCGATGGCCAAGCGTGCGCGCATCTGGTTACTGTGACTGGATGCCGCCTGAGTTCAAGGCCGCAACTGCGAAAGTCGCCGCCCGGTCGGTCAAGAGCGTTCAGCCTGCGATGTATTGGGCGCCATTGATGGTCAGTGTTGCACCATTGATGAACCCCGGATCTTCGACCAGAAAGACGACGGCCCTTCCGATTTCCTCGGCTTCTCCCAACCGGCCCGCAGGGATGGTCGCCACGACTTTTGCCAGCGCGGCTTCCGGCATGGCCGAGACCATCTCGGTGGCGATGTAGCCAGGGCAGATGACGTTCACGGTGATCCCTTTGGCCGCACCTTCCTGGGCCAGCGCTTTGGTGAACCCGATCACGCCTGCCTTGGCGGCTGAATAATTGGCCTGTCCGATCTGACCCTTCTGGCCGTTGATCGACGAGATGTTGACGATCCGGCCCCATCCCCGCTCGCGCATGCCTTCGATCACCGGGCGGGTGCAGTTGAACATGCAGTCCAGATCGGTGGCGATCACAGCCTTCCACTGGTCTAGTGTCATCTTGTGAAAGAAGCCGTCACGGGTGATCCCGGCATTGTTGACCAGCACGTCCACCGGGCCGTGTTCGGCAGCGATTGCGCCCAAGGCATCGGCGCAAGACTGGTAGTCAGACACGTCGAACTTCGACACTGCAATCCCTGTTTCGGTCTTGAAGGCTTCTGCGGCAGCATCATTGCCTGCATAATTGGCAACGACCGTATAGCCAGCCGCCTGGAGTGCGACCGAAATCGCCGCCCCGATCCCACGGGTGCCACCTGTGACAACTGCAACTTTTCCCATGCGCCCCTCCCAAGGTGCTTCCGGTCCTGAACGGCCCAAACTGTCTGCTCGCAGGGCGGTCCGGTTGTGTCCGGGCCCACCTGTCATTCCGGCCTCGCTCCTGCCAGCGACTGCCGGTAAGGTCGCTGTCGCAAATTGGCGCACCATTGCTGATGCGGCTTTACCATCATTGAGCCATCAGGCGCGGCAGATTGGCCATCGCGGCCATCGCCTGTGTGCGCAGGGCGGCCAGCATGGCCTGGCGCGCGTCATCCTGTCGGTCCACAGCGGCAATGACCTTTCCGAATCCGTCCAACCTGGACTGGAAAATCCAATGCCGGAGTGCCTTGTCTTGCGACCATTGGAACTGGTTGATCATGTTGCCCATTGCCGCCGCCGGATACATGGCCAGTGTGGCAGGCAGCGGAACCGGCGTGCAAAGCGCATTCTTGTCCCTGTCGCTCGCATAGCCTGCCTCGACACGAGCAATCAGGGCCGCGCTGAAGGCCGGTTGCGGCACACGCACCATCTGCGGCGTGATCAGGCCGGGCTGGAAGATCGGAACAGCAGGCTTCCGCTCGACGGCTGAGGCCGTGCAGTCCACGTAAAGCGTGCTGGCCCCGTCCATCGCAACCGTACCCTGGTCAAGAACCATCTGGCCGGCCTCCAGCGCTTGAACGCGCCCAAGCCGGATCACACGGGTGATCCTGCGCAAGACTTCGACTTCACCCACGCTCATCGTGGCGTAGTGAAACATGGTTGGCCGGACCGCGGTGTCGATCCGCAACATGACACCTGCGGCCTCCAGTCTGTCGAACAGGTCATTGACACTGCTGGCCTCAGCGAAGGCTTGCATCTGGGCGACCTGGCCGCCGATGGTTTCATCAAAGAACTCGATCCCCGGCTGGGTGCGCAGGCGGTTCAGCAACCAGGAATCGCGCGGCATCACCCAGGAGATAGTGTCCGGATTGGCGCCTGAGTTGACGAGCCAGACACCAGCGTCCATCGCCGTCTTTCCGGCCCCGACAATCACAAAGTGCTTCGGCAGCACCTCCGGCTTCTGCCAGAGCTGCGGCAGTGCATTGGGCGGCACCAGCCGCACGCCTTCGCCAATGGCAAAGTGTGGCGTATGGGTTGAGGGAACCGTGGTGCCGAAATAGGTCGCGTCCACGGTCTTGCGGCGTACATTGACAGTGGTTTCGCGCCCCGAGAGCAGGGAGACAAACCTGCTGTTGCCCCGATAGTCGGACATCGGGAAGTAGCTGACCCGGCCACTGGGCAGCAGGCGTTGTTGCATCACCCGGTCGAAATAGCCGCTGACTTCAGGGCCTGATGCCAGTTCGTACAGTCCGGCGTTCACGCCAGCCACATCCTTGCGCCCTGTGCCCAGCGGCATGGAGTTCACGCCATAATAGGCTGAGGGCTGATGCAGGGACACAAAGCTGTAGGCGTCATTCCAATGCCCGCCCGGCTTGCCGTGCCGGTCAACG
>JALOSP010000344.1 GCA_025458365.1 Hyphomonadaceae bacterium | reverse complement strand
GCGGCTGCCGCAGCCCGACAGGGGTGACCTCATCGGCAATCCGCACCGTGCCGATGTTGGACGAGTGGGTCAGGATCTCAGCCACCGTCATCATCCGGTTCTGGCCGTGGAAGTCGCTGATCGTCCAGTCGCCGATCTTCATTGGGCGGGTCGCGTCATAGAGCTTCTCCGGGGAGACGACGCCCTCATCCAGCCCGGCTGCAACTGTAAAGACCTTGAAGGTCGACCCCATCTCGAACACGGCGTGGGTTGCACGATTGAGCTGGACGGCAGGGGCGGCTGTGGCGGCCTGGGCCGGATCGAGCATCGGCCACGACGCAGAGGCGAGCATTTCCCCCGTGCGGGCATCCATGACCAGCGCGACGCCGCCAATGGCACGGTGCAGCCGGGCAGCTTCGTCGAGCGCCTGTTCGGCCACATGCTGCACCCGCGCATCAATCGAAAGGCGGATCTGGCCGTCGGCAGAGGCTTGCATGAGCTGGGGCTCCAGTGCCGCTTCAACCCCCATCAGGCCGCGCCCGGCATCGTTCACACCGCCCAACACGTGACCAGCCAGCAGGCCATTGGGATAGAACCGGCGGTTTTCCTCGACAAATGCCAGTCCGGGCTGGGCCAGTGCACGGACCTGGCGGCGCTGTTCGGCGGTCAGGCGCCGCTTGATCCAGACAAACCGGCTGTTGCGGCCCAGCTTTTCTTCCAGTTCGGCCTGATCCAGTTCTGGAAACACGGTCCGCAATGCTGTTGCAGTCTCGCGCACATCCCAGACATTTTCCGGATCGGCGTAGAGTGATGGCGCTGGCAGGGTCCGGGCCAGCACGACGCCGTTCCGGTCCACGATGTCGGCGCGCGCCTCGGCGCTGGCTGCTGCACTGGCCTCGCGGGTTGAAGGATCGACAGGCCGGAACAGCGCCACCGATGTCGCCTTGCCGGCCAGCAGCAGGAAGCCACCGCAAAAGCATAGCATCACTGCGGTTGCCCGACGGCGCAGACGTGGCAACGCGGTCGCCGCGTCTTGCGGGCCGCCGGCACGTGGATCAATCACCGCTTCCTGGATCAGGTCTGGTGCACCGGCGCCTGCAGTGCGCCAGACCAGACGGCCCCCGCCTTGCCGACCGGCCAGGCCCTGCCGCAAACCTTCCAGAGCCGCTGCGAGCCGCCCACCCCGTGCCTCGGTCATCAGCGCGCTCCCATCATCTGGGGAACAGCAATTGCGACATCTTGGGCTGCGGTGTCCGCCGTTGCTGCGGCCGCGCCCACCGCATCCGTGGCAGGCCCGGCCTGCGGGGCCACCCGATCAAGCTCGGCGACGGTCACGATCCTTGCCGCATCCGGTGCAGAGAGTTCGAGGCCTTGTGCGGCGGCTTCCAGACGCTGCGGCTGCGAGAAATAGGCGAGATCTGCTTCCAGCATCCTGATGGCCCGGCGATCCTCCGCGATCTGCGCTTCAAGCGACTCGAGCGCATCCCGCTTGCCGTCAGCTACTGTCTTCAACCCGTACAGCCCGCCCGCGATACCGATCAGGCAGACGAACTGGAGGATCCCGGCAAACCGAAACTTCATGATCTGGCTCCTGTCTGGGCGGCTGTCCTGTGTGCCGCACGACCGGCGGGCAAGCGGCGTTCAAGGATTTCAAGGGTCGGAAACGTGTCTGGCGCGCGCCAGCCGGAGGCCTTGCCACGGGCAGGACCGGGCAGCCGGACCCCGCAACGCAAACGGGCCGAGCGCGCGCGCGGATTAGCCTCGATCTCGGCTTCGGTCGGCTCGATGGCCTTGCGGGGCGAGAGCGCAAAGGTCGGTGCCGGACCCTCCACCGCCGGGCCATGGCGCGAGCCGCCTTCTGTGCCTGCCCGGTCATGCAGGAATTGCTTGACGATCCTGTCTTCCAGCGAGTGGAAGGTGACGACGATCAGCTTGCCCCCCTCGGGCAGCACCCGTTCGGCGGCCTCCAGCACACGGGCCAGTTCGCCAAGTTCGTCATTCACATAGATGCGCAGGGCTTGGAACACCTTGGTTGCCGGATGGATCGACTTGCCGGAGGAACGGCCCTTCTTGCCGGTGGAGCCCGCACGCACCACACGCTCGACCAGACCGGCCAGTTGCAGTGTGCTGGTGAAGGGCTCTGCGGCCCGATCCACCACGATGGCGCGCGCGATCCGCCGGGCGGCCTTTTCCTCGCCATAGGCGATGAAGACCGCCGCCAGTTCTTCCTCGCGCAAGAAGGCCAGAACATCGGCAGCCGACGGCCCTTGGGCGGCCATCCGCATATCCAGCGGCCCGTCGCGCATGAAGGAAAACCCGCGATCTGCCTCATCGAGTTGAAACGAGGACACCCCGATATCGAGCACGATGGAATTGACCACTCTGCCCTCGCAGGCCGCTTCCAGCCCCGAAAATGCGGTCTCCACGAATTCGAACCGGTCGGCGAACTCCGCCTTGAACGCAGCGGCACGGATCACGGCATCCGGGTCCCGGTCCAGCCCGATCACCGTGCAGGGCGCGGCCTCCAGAAACGCCCGGCTGTAGCCGCCCGCGCCAAATGTGCCATCCACAATGGTCTGCCCGGCCGTCGGGGCCAGGCTTGCCACGACCGTGTCGCGCATCACCGGAATATGGCCACCGCCTGCCTGCACCTGTCGCCCCGCCTCTTGCCGCCTGCCTCTTGCCGCCTGCCCGCCCGGATTCACGAGCGTGGTCACATTTGGGCAAGCTTGGTTAGCGGGGGGTTAAGGCAGAGCGCCGCGGGGCGCGTCCCTGCCGAGTGCACCGCGCCACACAAGTGCGCGTTTGGTATCCATGGCACCCCTCCCTGCCGAAGCTGATGGCGTGATTCCCATTTTTGGCGATTTCAGTTGCAACCGCGATCACGCAGTTGTAACCAGAGAGCAGAAATGCGCCCGAGGGCTCCGAGTTGGTGGGGAAAATATGAGCTGGTCTGATCGTTATGTGGTTCGCTCTGTTGACGGAGAATTGCTGGTTTATGACGTGACGTCGCGGCGGGTTTCGGCCCTGTGTGACTTCAGCGCCAGGGTCTGGCGGGCCAGTGAAGGCCATTGGGATGTTGAAGGCGTGTCCGAGCGTCTTGAGGCCGACGGCCATCCTGCTGACGCAGCGTCGATCGAGGCTGCCCTGCAAAAGCTCGCCGATGCAGACCTGATTGCCGCAATGCCGACTGCATCGGCGACTGTGGTGCCGCTGCACAACGCCAGCCGGCGCCAATTCGTCAGCGCCATGCCGCGGGCCGCTGCCGCCGTGGCGATGGTGTCTGTGGTCACCACCATTGTCGCGCCAATGCCAGCTGCAGCGGCTTCAGCGGCTTGCAGTACTTTTGATGAGTTTACCTGCCCCGCACCTAGATGCGAATGGAAGGGTTCACCCGGGAACAAGCGTTGCAGGGACGCATAGGGAACCAAAAGAGTCGGAGGTTTCGTTTATCGAACGGGCTTTCAAGCGGACATTCTGCGGTTGCAAGCTGAGCATGGCTGCCGTTAGCCATGGGACAGATTGACAAGCTCGGTCGCCAGCCCGATGGGCGGTTTAAAGTGGTGCCGGGCATGATGAAACAGGCGGAGCCGTTCCCAAGAGAAGCGAGATTGCCTACCAGCAGTCGTCTCGCGCGCCTCTTAAGCGGCACCTGGCGGCATCGCCCGCCGGGCTGGAGCACTGACGCAAACACGCTTCCGGCTCTGATCACCCCGCTCTGCGAATCCGGCTCTGCGGCTCTTGCAGTTCACCGGTTGAAGACAA
>JALOSP010000343.1 GCA_025458365.1 Hyphomonadaceae bacterium | reverse complement strand
AGACCTGCCACAATGGTCATGCCAGCTTCCAAAGCCCGCAATTGCTCCAGCTTCTCGCGTTGTTCAAGCGGGGATGGAGGCAATGCGACGAACCGCTCCAGCGCCGCGCGACGATAGACATACAGGCCCACATGCCGGAACACCGGCCCGTCACCAGTCGGCGCGGCGGCGCGCGTGAAGTACAGGCAGCGGGCAGGCGACACCATTCCATCACCCGCCAGCACCGCCTTCACGACATTGGGGTCATTGCGTTCGGCATCGTCAGTGGAGGGTGACACCAGCGTGGCGATATCGGCCTCCGGGTGGGTTTTGAGTGCCTGAAGCGCCAGCCGGACGAGACCGGGATCGAAGGTCGGCATGTCGCCTTGAAGGTTGATCACCGGGTCAAACCGGCGGTCAGGATCGACCTCGCTCAAGGCAGCCAGGATCCGGTCGGTGCCCGACGGCAGGGCAGGGTCGGTCAGGATGGCGCGATGGCCTGCTGCTTCGACCGCCGTAACGATCTCGGGATCACCAGCGGCCACCAGCACGGTTCCCACCCCCGACGCAAACCCTTGCTCGATGACCCGCACGATCATCGGTGCGCCATGGATGTCGGCCAACGGCTTACCCGGCAGGCGGGTCGCGGCCAGTCGCGCCGGAATCACAATGACCGGATCGGATGGCTCGGTGCGCGGAGGGCTGTCGGGCATGGACTGATCAATTCTCCTGTTTTCCGGGCGATGTGGCTGCATCGGTGCAAGCGCGGCATGGCGACGCGATCATCAGTCGGTCACACCTTGTACTGTTGCCGGTTTTTGCGGCCCGTGCCATATGCCCGCGACAGTGTGCGGCGCAACCGGCTGGGTGCACGCGCTTCCGTTTGAGCCCCTGACCTGACTTCCGGCTGCGGTGTGTCCGCCCGGTCGGGTCTGCATGAGAGAGTGGAACGATGAGCAAGGGTTTGTTCGTGAACATGGCGCTGGGTGCGATCCTGGCCACAGGCGTTGGCATTATCGGCCTGCGCACCCTGTCTGAAGCGCTGTTTCACACCGACACCGAAGCGGTCGGGCTGGAAGTGGCTGTTGCCGAGACAGGTGGCGATGCACCTGCTGCCGGGCCCGAACTGCTGCCCGACTGGGGCACCCTGATGGCCGACCCGACCCAGCTTGCTGCGCTGGTCGCCGAGGGTGACAAGCAACACAAGGTCTGCCTGTCCTGTCATAATGACCAGCCCGGCGGCGCCAATGGCACCGGCCCGGCACTCTACGGTGTGTTTGGCCGGATGGCCGGCAGCCATCCCGGCTTTGCATATTCCGATGCCATGAAGGCCTATGGTCAGGCGTGGTCGTATGACGGGCTCTACAACTTCCTGAAAAGCCCCAAAGGCTACATTGACGGAACGTCCATGTCGTTCGCCGGGTTGCGGAACGCGGACGACCGGATCGCGCTGGTGGCCTATTTGCACAGCCTGTCACCGTCGCCCGCCGCGATCCCGGCACCCGATCCAACCCGTGATCCGGCACAGGCCGCCGCTGCGGCTGGTGCCGCACCCGCTGCTGATGCTGCTGCGGCCCCGGCTGCTGATGCTGCGGCAGCGCCCGCCGCTGACGGTGCTGCCGCACCGGCTGCTGCTCCGGCCGCTGGCGCTGCGCCTGCTGCGACCCCGGCAGCTGCACCTGCTGCCGCGCCGGCAGCCGCTCCAGCCCCGACGAAGTAAACAGCCCAAAGGACCGCAGACCTCCCGGTCCGCGAGCCTGGCTGGTGATGGCACTTTCTGGTCTGTTGGGCTTGGCCTTCCTCGCGGACCGGGAAGCCCGCGGACCGTTGAATTGGGCGGGCCGCCCTATCGCACAATCAGATCGTCCCAGCCGACATCTGACATCACAGCGCCATAGTCGCGGCAATTGCCACTCCAGTTCTGGGTGATGCGGCCCGTGCCTGTCTTGTACCAGCTGTGACAGCCCGGATCGGCCCAGGCGGTGCGGGCAAGATCGGCTTGCAGCCGGTCGTTCCAGACCTGTTGGGCACCTGCATCGACATCCAGCACCCGTGCCTCGCGCTCTGCCAGTCCGGCGCGTGCCGCCAGCAGCCAGTCAATCTGGCGCTCCATCATCCAGGTAATGGCATTGTGACCCAGATTGGTGTTCGGGCCATAGAGCATGGTCATGTTGGGAAAGCCTGCCACCATGACCCCGCGCCAGGCCTGTGCCCCGTCGGCCCACGCATCGGCCAGCCGCACCCCGCCAGCACCGATCACATCCAGCGACCAGTGCCAGCCGGTGGTTTCAAATCCAGTGGCATGGATCAGCACGTCGAGGTCGTGATGCATGGCGCTGGTGGTCACGCCTGAGGTGGTGATCTGGCTGATCGGCGCGGTCTCCAGCGTGACATTGGAGCGGCACAGCGCAGGGTAATAGTCATCGGAAAACAGGAAGCGGGTGCAGCCGACCGGATAGGCCGGCGTCAGTTTTGCCCGCAGCGCCGGATCGGCAACCTGGGCCGCCAGATGGCGCCGGGCCAGCGCGGCAAAGGCATCGCGCCCTTGCGGCGTCCAGGAGAAGGCCTGCCAGAAGAAAGTATCGGCATTGTCGAAGATCATGTCGCGCTGACGCTGGGCCAGGCTCATGACCATGGGAGGATCGGTCATCATCAGCGCCTTGTCCTCCATGCTGATGGCCTGATCGCGACGCGGGCCGATCCAGTTGGGCGTGCGCTGGAACACGGTCAGGTGGCCCGCCACCTTCGCCACCTCGGGGATCAGTTGCACCGCGCTGGCCGCCGCCCCGATCACGCCGACCTTCTTGCCAGCAAGATCCACACTGTGGTCCCAGCGTGCCGCATGAAATGATGCGCCTGCAAAACTCTCGCGTCCGGCGATCTGCGGCCATTGCGGCCGGTCGAGCTGGCCCAGCGCCACCACCAGCGTATCGGCCTGATGGACGCAGCCG
>JALOSP010000342.1 GCA_025458365.1 Hyphomonadaceae bacterium | reverse complement strand
GGTGGAGGAGGAGTCGGACATGGCGGCGGTGGCAATGGTATTCACGCCCGAGTGAAGGGGAGAGGTTCTACTTGCGGATGCTTCTTAGCTCCGTTACAGGAGCTGCGTCCTTCGAAGACCTTCGCACAACAAGACATGGCACAAACGCCCCAGTTGTGCACCCAACGTTCCGAGCTGCGTGCCAAGCTTAGGTCAGATGCCGACCTTGTTCCCACGGAGCCGCTCGCCATCGAGCTGGACGTTGGGCCTTGGGACGAGCCCGTTCTGCGCCAATCCTGAAAAATCGCTGTTGCGTCTCGACGACAAAATCCGCAGGCCAATTTCATGACCGACACTCCCAAGCCTACGCCCCCCATGCGCGCCGCCATCATCCCCGTGACGCCGCTGCAGCAGAACTGCTCGCTGATCTGGTGCACCAAGACCATGAAGGGCGCGCTGGTCGATCCGGGCGGCGATCTCGACAAGCTCAAGGAAGGCGTCGCCAAGGAGGGCGTGACGCTGGAGAAGATCCTCGTCACCCACGGGCATCTCGACCATTGCGGGCAGGCGGGGATGCTGGCGGACGAACTGGGCCTCGACATCGAAGGCCCGCACGAGGATGACCGCTTCTGGATCGACCAGTTGGACGATGACGGCCCGCGCTGGGGGATGGTCGCCAAAAGCTTCACGCCGACCCGCTGGCTCCAGCACGGCGACACGGTGACGGTGGGCGAATTGACATTGGACGTGATCCATTGCCCCGGCCACACCCCCGGCCACGTGGTGTTCTTCCACGAACCCAGCCGCTTTGCGATTGTCGGCGATGTGCTGTTTCAGGGCTCGATCGGCCGCACCGATTTCCCGCGCGGCAACCATCAGGACCTGATCGATTCGATCACCCAGCGGCTTTGGCCTCTGGGCGAGGACGTGATGTTCATCCCCGGCCACGGCCCCACCAGCACCTTCGGGCGCGAGCGCAAGACCAATGCGTTTGTTTCGGATTATGCCTTGTCCTGATCGGGGTCCTGATCCTCGATCTTCGCCGCCTCGCTCAGCGCCTTGCTCTCCTTCTTGAGCGGGCGTGAGACCGGGCAGACTTCCTGCACATAGCCGTTGAGCGTGTTGGCAAGGTTTTCCCGCACCAGCCGGTAATGCACGAACTGGCCGCGCTTTTCGCTTTCCACCAGTCCGGCGTTTTGCAGGATGGTGAGGTGCTGGGAGACGGCCGGCTTCGAGATGTCGAACCGCTCGGCAATTTGCCCTGCGGTCAGCTCCGATTCCGACAAATAGGCGAGAATCTTGCGGCGCACCGTTGAGGCGAGGGCTTCGAACACTTTCTGCATGGGCAGGCGTATAAGCGCTTGCTTAATTGCTTTCCAGTGATATCCAGTAATTAAGCGATGCATTAATTACCTACAGGATAGCGAGGGGCAGGCGATGGAGCAGAGCGGCACGCGGGACCGGTGCGAGGTCAACTGGATTGTCGAGTCGCCCGAGGCCGATCCGCTCACAGGCCATGTGCGCTGGGACATGGGCCACAGCCTGTGGAACGGGGGCATGGCGCTGGCCGCGTTGACGCTGACGCCGTTCTTCACGACCCCGGCGGCGGTTGTGGTGGGGCTGGGGCTGACCGGGGCGATGCTGCTGCTGGGCCATTCGGTCGGCTTTCACCGCCTGCTGATCCACGGCAGCTTTCGCACCACGCCCTTGATGCGCAAGTTTCTGGTCTGGTGCGGCACGGTCGCCGGGATGAGCGGGCCGTTGTGGATCGTGAAAACCCATGACCTGCGCGACTGGGCGCAGCGCCAGCCTGCGTGCCACGATTACCTTGCCCACCGCCGCCCGATGCTGATCGATGCATGGTGGCAATTGCACTGCCGGCTCGATCTGGCGCATCCGCCGCGCTTCGATGTTGCACGGCTGGAGACGGACCGTTTCATCCTCTGGTTGGAGCGGACGTGGATGGTGCAGCAATTGCCGGTGGCAGGCGCGCTGTTTCTGCTGGGCGGCTTGCCCTTTGTTGTGTGGGGCGTGTTCGTGCGGGTGGCGCTGACGGTGCATGGCCACTGGCTCGTCGGCCACCTTGCTCACCGCCGTGGCCCGCAAAGCTGGCAGGTGGCAGACGCAGGCGTGCAGGCGCATGATGTGCCTTGGGCGGGCCTGCTGACGATGGGCGAGGCGTGGCACAACAATCACCACGCCTATCCGGGCAGCGCGCGTATCGGGCTTCAGCCGGGGCAGAGCGACTGGGGCTACGCCTTTATCGCCGTGCTGGAGCGGTTCGGCCTCGCATGGGATGTTTGCCTGCCCGCCGACATGCCGGGGCGGGCGGGCAAGCTGGTGAGGGTCGGTTAGAGCACGCCTGCCGCCACCAGCACCGCCACCACCGCCAGCCCCAGCTGCACCAGCATCGTGGTCAGCGTGCCGACCATCCGGCCCCACGCCTGGTTGCCGCCGTCCATCCCGAAGCCATGTGCCACCCGGCCGATGAAATAGATCGCCGCCACATAGGCCAGCCACCAGCTGCCGCGGCCCGCCAGTTCGATTGCGGCAAGCAGGATCAGCACGAAGGCGGTGTTCTCGACATAGTTCAATTGCGCGCGCATCCGGCGTTGCAGCGCATCGCTGCCGCCATCCCCGACGCTGATACCCAGCGCACGCCGCACCGCGCCCACACGCAGAGACAGCCAGATATTGAGCACAGCGGCTGCCGCCGCCGCAGCGAGCGTGACAGGAAGTACGGTCATGGTAAGATCCCCTCGATGATGTGACAGCGTTGCTAGGGCGCGCGCACGCGGGTTGCAACGCGGGAAATTTCCGCTATAGCGCGCGCCTTCCCGCCGCTGCTGGCCAAGGAATGCACGCACCGGCTTGTTGCTTGTGCGCGCTGTTTCCTTGCCGTAAGGGCGGCCTTCGAGAATCAGGGCGCCGGTGGCGCAAACGCATAATTATTTGAGGAATTGGTGCCACCATGG
>JALOSP010000341.1 GCA_025458365.1 Hyphomonadaceae bacterium | reverse complement strand
CGGGGCTGTCGAGCAGGTCGGCATACCCGGTCCAAAGCGGCATGCGCCACACCGGCTCTGCCACAGCACGCGATGCGGCCAGTAGGCCACCGGCCAGATCCTCGTCGTCAGTGTAGAACGGCGGCAGTTCCGGCCCCAGCGCCACGCGCGCCGCACCGGTTAGCGTGGCCATGTCGATCACGAGGTCGCTGCCATCCTCGCTCGCCCGGGTCAGGGCGTCGGCCAGGATCAGGCGGCCTTCGGCATCGGTGTTGTCAATCTCGACTGTCAGGCCCTTGCGCGATGTGATGATGTCGCCGGGACGGAAGCTTGGTCCGCCGATGGCATTTTCGACAATCGGCAGCTTGAACAGGGTCAGCACGCAGGCCGCGCCGCCCATATCCTTCTTCATCAGCGCCATGCCGGTGCCTGGCTTGATGTTGAGCCCGCCGGAATCAAACACCACTCCCTTGCCGACCAGCGCCAGCTTGGGTGCATCCTGCCGTCCCCAGCGCAGGATGGCCAGGCGGGGTGCTTCGGCGGATGCCTTGCCGACGGCATGGATCAGTCCGTAATTCTGTTCGAGCAATTCCTCGCCAGTGATCATTTCGATCTCGGCACCGGTCTCGGCAGCCAGCGCGATGCAGGCCGCACCCAGCGCCTCGGCACCGAGCACATTGGCCGGCTGGTTCACCAATGTCCGGCCCCAGGCCAGTGCGCCTGCCACCTTCACCGCCTCTGCCGCATCGGCCCCGGTCGGCACCACAAGACGGGCGGCGCGGGGCGGCTTGGTCTTGTGGGCATCGAACTGGTAGCAGCCCATCAGGAAGGCAGTCAGTGCCAGTGTCGCATCACTGGCGGCCAGCGGACTGGCGATGGCATAGGTGCCCTCCGGCAGCAGGGCGGGCAAGGCACCATAGACCATCGGGTCTGCGCCGATCCCGAACAGCACCCGCTCCACAGCGCCATCCGGCCCGGGGATCACCAGTGCTTTGCCCGGCGCCCCCTTGAACCCGTCGCGCGCGGCCATGGCGCGTACCGCCTCGCTGCGCGTGGCGAGAAAGGCCTCGGTATCGGCGGCCTTCACGGCATGGATCGGGATGGCGCTGTCAGTGGCGCCAGTGGCAAGATTGGGGTGATTGATTGTCATGCGGCGCACATTAGAGCATCGTGCAGAAAAGTGGGAACCGGTTTTCTGCAATATCGATGCGACCACTGAGAATTGGAGCATCATGCCTGATGCAGACATCAGGCATGATGCTCTAGCGTGATTGGCGGATGAGGGTAGGGGAGCGGGCAGTTGGGGCGGACCGGGAGTTCTACGGGTCCCTTTGGGGAGCCGGGAAAAACACAAGACCGCGCACCTCACTTTGCGCGTGTGTTGGCACGGCGGCCTGTTGCCTAAAACAGATCGCCCACGGCCACAGTCAGTTCCGGCACCAGCAGCGCACTGACTTCGTCTGGCGCGCGCGCTGTGCGGATTGACCCGTAATGGGTTGGGGACGGGTCGCGGTGGATGATCAGGGCTGAATCCGCCACATCCAGCACCCAGTATTCGGCGATGCCTGCCGCCGCATAGAGCCTCGCCTTGTCGCCGAGATCATGGGTCAGGCTTGACCACGCGATCTCGATCATGATGACCACGTCCTCAGCGGTCCAGTCTTTCGGCTGGCTGTTGCGCCGCACCAACATCAGATCCGGCCCGAGCAGGGTGTGCTCACCAATCTGAAAGCCGCCTCCCGGCTGGACCCGCAACCGGCTGCGCAGCCCTGCACGGGTCAAGGCATCTAGCAGAACTTCGACAGTCTGGCTTTCTACAAACTGGTGCGTGCTCCCCGGTGGCGGCACCATGATGAGCACTCCATCGACCAGTTCTTGACGAGACGTGTCGCCGGAAAAAAAGCCCTGTTCGTCGAGCAGCCGCAAGGCCGCTACCGACAGCGGCACCACTTCAGGCGGATGTTCTTCAGGGCGGATCACGGCGTTCATAGGGCCAGAATACCACGGACTGATGTTTTGGAAACTGGTTGGACGTGTCGCAACTGCTACCCACTCCATCTTCTGGATCGTCCACCATCGCGCCGGATTTCGTTCATTGCCCGTTGAACCGACGCCGCCTAAAGGGCTTCCATGATCATGCGCACGTCTTTCATCGCCGCCCTGCTTGCCGCCACCGCCACCATGGCCTGTGCCCAAGCCCAACCGCCGGTTCCGGCCTATGTGCCGCCTGCCTTTGTCACGTCGGGTGATCCGGCATTTGATGCCTGGCGCAGCCAGTTTGCCGCCGATGCGGTCAACCGGCACGGCCTGCCTGCTGCCATTGTTGAGGCCAATCTGGCGGGCTTGCAGCCTGACCCGACGGTGGTGCGGCTGAACAGCCGTCAGCCGGAATTTGTCCGCCCGGTATGGGACTATATCGCCAGCGCTGTCTCCAATGCCCGCATCGCCCAGGGCACACGGCTGGTGGCCGAGCAGCGCGCGATCATCGGGTCCATGGCCGAACGCACTGGCGTGCCAGTGGAAGTGGCTGTGGCCATCTGGGGCATGGAGAGCAATTTCGGGTCCGGCAAGGGCTCGATGGATGTGTTCCGATCGCTGGCCACACTGGCCTATGCCGGACGGCGCACCGAACTGGGCAATCGCGAACTGCTGAATGCCATGCGCATCCTGCAACGCGGCGAGGCAACCCGGGCTGACATGATCGGCTCCTGGGCGGGGGCCATGGGCCACACCCAATTCATGCCGTCGTCGTTCCTGGAACTGGCAGTCGATGGCGACAATGACGGGCGGCGCGACATCTGGAACGACAGTTTCGACGCTTTGGCCTCCACGATCAATTACCTCAGCCGTCGCGGCTGGAAAGCCGGAGAGCCCTGGGGGCTGCAAGTGCGCCTGCCTGAGGGTTTTGACTGGAGCGTGCTGGACGGCACCAAGCGTGATGCGGCATTCTGGGCGCAAGCCGGCGTGCGACCCGCCGATGCCGCCCGCTCACTGCCAGAGGGGATGGAGGCAAGGCTGCTGGCGCCTGCCGGTGTGACCGGGCCGGTGTTCCTTGTCGGTTCCGGCTATGAGGCAATCCTGAACTACAACAATTCGGATAGTTACGCGCTGGCTGTCGCCTTCCTGTCAGACCGGTTCGCCGGGCGCACCCCGCTCACCGGCGGCTGGCCGACCGACAATCCTCCCCTTGCTGAACGCGCTCGGCTTTGATGTGGGCGCGGTGGATGGCGTGATCGGTCGTGGCACGCGCACCCAATTGCAGGCCTTCCAGCGCTCACGCGGGATCATCGCCGATGGCTATGCCAGCCAGGGCGCCCTGCAGGCCCTGCGCGATGCGGCAGCGGGTGCCACTCCACCTGCGGCTCGCGCGCCACTGGTTGCCCCTGAACCGCCGCCAGGCACGGTTCCGATCCCGGCTGACGCCGCCCCAGTCCCGCGCCCGCGCCAGACGCCAGAGCCGGTGCGGATGTTTGGTCCGGGGGCGCCGGGGA
>JALOSP010000019.1 GCA_025458365.1 Hyphomonadaceae bacterium | reverse complement strand
GACGCCACTGGTAGTTGTCCGGCCCCCAGACGGTACCGGGTGTCCACGGATAGGTGTAGAATCGGGCGCCAATGTCCTGGATGTCAAACACCAGCACATCCAGCCCGGCCAGCATCGCCGGTGTCGGTTTGCGGGTCTCGCCGTAGAGGCTGAACACCGGCAGCCCGGTGCGGGCGTCAGTGGCATTGGCGACGGCCACCCCGGCCTGGGCATCGCCACGCACACCATGTTCTGGCCCGAACAGGGCTGCCAGCGTGAAGTCCTGCGCGCCCGCCATCAGGTCGATGGCGCTGGTCAGCTGCCGGTCCACGCCGGTGGGGTTGGTGATCAGGCCGACCCGTTTTCCCGCCAGCAAATGTCGCTCACGCCCCAACAGGACTTCCAGACCGGGTACAACCGACCCTGCCGGGCTTCGACGCCTGCGCCGCGTTTGAGCGTCTGCGTCACCAGCCATTGCGAGCGCACCGGCCGCTGCCATCAGTCCCAAGGCCCGGCGTGAAACGCCCATCAGTCCTTGGCACGCTCGACGTAGGAGCTGTCTTCGGTCAGGATCACGATCCGGGTGCCGACTTCCATATAGGGCGGCACCATGGTCTTCACGCCGTTCGACAGGAGGGCGGGCTTGTAGGACGACGACGCGGTCTGGCCCTTCACGGTCGGCTCGGTTTCCACCACTTCCAGCGTGACCTTCGACGGGATGGTCGCGGCCAGCGGCTTTTCGTCGAAGATTGTCAGCCAGACTTCCATGTTTTCTTCCAGGAACACCGCGCTGTCGCCCAGCACGTCAGATGGCACGATCACCTGCTCGTAGTTTTCCGGGTTCATGAAGATGAAATTGTCGCCATCGGCATACAGATAGGTGTGGGCGATTTCTTCCACGAAGGCGCGCTCGACACTGTCGGTGGTCTTGAACCGCTCGGTCACCTTGATGCCATCGGTGATGCGGCGCATTTCCACCTGGGTCACGGGCGTGCCCTTGCCGGGGTGGATGTTCTGCGTGGTCAGGATCACATAAAGCTTGCTGTCTTCATGCTCCACAACATTGCCTTTGCGCAGGCTCGACGCGATGACCTTGACCATGATGGAACTCTCTTCTGGCTGTCTGTTGAACCGGTTGCGACCAGGCGGCGCTGCAGCGTGCGGCGTGCGGGCAATCGATGTGCGCGCGCCTCATAGCCAATCTTGCCGCCCGCGCCAATCTCAAGGCCGGTTTTCATGACAGGGCCGGGAGAAACGCCCTGGTGGGACCGTGACCGCCATACCGACAGGCGCGGCTTCCTGATCGCGCGCAACACCATCAAGCAGGCGCTGCGCGGCTGGTTTGCATGCCATGAGTTCACCGAGGTGGAATGCGCCCAATTGCAAGTGTCGCCTGGCAATGAAGTCCACCTCCACGGCTATGAGACCCGCCGTCTGGCGCCTGATGGTTCGGGCCAGACGCTCTATCTCCACACCAGCCCGGAATTTGCCTGCAAAAAGCTGCTGGCTGCAGGCGAGACCCGGATATTCGACTTCGCCCGCGTGTTCCGCAATCGCGAAGCTGACAGTCCGCTGCATGCCCATGAGTTCACCATGCTGGAATGGTATCGCACCGGGGCAGGCTGGCGGATAGGGGCCGACGATGCGCTGGCACTGATGGCTGCGAGTGCCGATGCGCTGGAGGCCACCCACTGGCGCTGGCAGGGCCGGTCCGTGGCTGTCGATGCCGCCCCCGTCTGGATCAGCCTCGCCGAAGCCTTCGACACATGGGCCGGGATCGACCTGGCCGGGTGTCTCACGCCCGATGGTCGCGGCGACCGCGATGCTTTTGCACTCGCCATCGCCCGGGCCGGGCTGGCCGCCCCCGCTGAAGCGACATGGGGTGACCTGTTCACTGACGCGCTGGTGGCCAGGGTCGAGCCTGCGCTGGCGGCCATCGAGGCACCGGTGGTGCTGCATGACTATCCCCGCCCGGAAGCGGCTCTGGCGCGGGCCTGCCAGGGCGATCCGCGCTTTGCCGAGCGGTTCGAGCTTTATGTCTGCGGCGTTGAACTCGCCAACGGGTTTGGCGAGCTGATTGACCCTGTGGAGCAACGCGCCCGGTTCGAAGCCGCCATGGCCGAACAGGCTCGCTTGTTCGGGTCTGCCCTGCCACTGGACGAAGACCTGCTGTCGGCGCTTGCCCTCATGCCTGATGCCAGCGGCGTGGCACTGGGCTTCGAGCGACTGGTGATGCTGACCACTGGTGCCCGCCACATCGATCAGGTGCGCTGGACACTCTGAACAGTCTGCCCCGCGTCTGGCAGGGCCAGCCGGAAGACCGTGCCTGTCGGCCCGGTGTTTTCCAGATCGAGGCTTCCGCCATTGGCAACCGCCAGTTCACGCGCGATAGCCAGACCAAGCCCGGTGCCGCCACTGGCACCCGCAGCCTGCCACGGCACGAACAGGTTTGCCCTGACCCTGTCGGGTATGCCCGGACCATTGTCTGCAAAGCGGATGACAATCCGACCAGGCTTGGCCTCGGCAGAAACTGTGACCGTGCCAGGGCGGCCGGATGCAGTGATGGCGAGTGCCGCATTGCGGATCAGATTGGTGGCAATCCGGTGCAAATGATCAGGATCAGCAAGAACGGCAATATCAGGCTGCGGGCAGTCAGCCACCAGCGAGACGCTGCTGGTTCCGGCCAGCGCCGAATCTTCCACATCGTCTCGCAGATCGACCAGTCGCACAGGCTGCACCATCGGCGGGCGCTCCTCCGCCCGGCCATAGCGCAGGGTGGATTCGGCCAGCCCGGCAGCCCGCTCCAGCGCCCGCTCCAGTCTGGGCAGGGAACGCTGGACAACAGGATCGTCAACCAATGCAAGCCGTTCGGAGACCAATTGCGCAGAGCCCAGACTGTGCCGCAGATCATGGGAAATCTTCGACACGCTCATGCCCATCTGGGCCAGTCGTTGCTGCTGCAGCAGCGCCGATCGCAAGGCCGATTGCATGTCGGCCAGAGCCTGCTCGGCGTCCCCGATCTCGTCGGTGCGCCCCGATGGCCGGATCGCATTGGCAGGGTCGCCCGGATTGTTGCGGAAGCGAACGATGGCTGCAGTCAGGGCCCGCATCGGCTGGACCAGCCCGTCGAACAGCGCGACCAGCAGGAACAGGCTGACCAGTCCGGCGACGGCCAGCGTCCCGGTGAGCACCTGCCCAGCCTCACGCGCGGTGGCCTGCTTGAGCGATGCCGTGCTCGCCACAAGCTCCAACCGCAGGGCGGCATTGAAGCCCGGCCGGGCTTCGATCAGAAGCTTGTCGCTACCAGCTTGGAAGAGGGCCTCGAAACTGGCGCTGACAGCCTCGCCGAGGGACTCGGTCTGCGGATCGACACGGGTCACGCGTCCTTCTGGCGGGGCCCCGGCAGCAAACAGCATGTCGGGGCCGGAGCTCAGCCGCATCGCGCTGATCCCTGCCGACTGCATCAGCGCGCCTTGCGAGGCAGCCGAGGTGAAACGCCCGTCAGAGGCGCCCGCCAGAATGGCCAGTTCTGCAGCCGTCACCCGCTGCTCGATCCATTCAGCCCGCAAGGAAACCAACGCGGGGATGAAAATCAGGGTTTCGGCGATCACGATGAAGGTGGCCGCAATCAGCAGCAAACGGGCCGACAGGCTGCGCGACCAGCGTCGTCCATGCGCCAGCTTCCGGTCAAACCCGCTTCGGGGCAGGCCGTCCTCCATGGACTTGAAAGACTGCTGGACCGTCATGCGCTGCGATCAACTCCTACCCGCACTGACAGGAGATAGGCTGGCGCCGCCATCACGCAAGTGTGAATCTGCGCAGTCGTTCGAGGACACCAGCCCGTTGAACCCGTTTGCACCAATCAGCCTGAAGCTAGCGCCGACTATCGGCGCCAAGACAGACTTTGGCCTGCCGGTCCCAGACGCCGCCGCGCCGTGCACAATCGGCTGCCATAGCTGCGTTCCGGGCCGCTTCAGCCTCCGGGGTTGGCGACACCGGTCCCAGAGCACAACCGGCTGGCATGACCGCAAGACCCGCCAGCCCTGCTGCAAGCCCGGCCTGTCGCCACACGGACAAGCCCGAGCGCGGCATCAGCCCGGATTGGCCAATTGGGCGCGGGCGGTTTCCAGGAGATCGGCCATCTGGCGGCGGATCACATGCTCGCTGATGTCGGCAACACCTGCCGCATCCAGATCGGCCAGAACCTTGCGTACCACATCATCATCGCCGACTTCCTGAAAGTCAGCCAGCACAACCGATTTCGCATAGGCCTCGGCATCATCTCCCTGCAGGCCGAGCTTTTCGGCAACCCAGGCCCCCAGCAGCTTGTTGCGTCGGGCTTCGGTCTTGAATTGCTGCTCGCTGGTCATGGCAAAACGCGATTCTTCCGCGCGTTCGCGATCATCAAAAGTGGTCATGGGGAGACTGCTCCAGTTTCAGGACGGACCCCCGAACGCATAGAAGCCCGACCCCGGCGGTGCAAGTTGGATGTCACACCGGCCCTGTCCCACTACACTTTGGCCTTCCGGCGTGCCGCGGGCCTTGCTAAGGGTCTGACAGCGGATCATGCCCACCCGCACCCAACCCGAGGCCCAACCCCCAAGACAGTACCGACCCACCCGTGTCCGTCTTTGGAGACCGTTCATGTCGCGTCGCAAAAAAATCTATGAAGGCAAGGCCAAAGTTCTCTATGAAGGCCCCGAACCCGGTACTCTGATCCAGTATTTCAAGGATGACGCCACCGCGTTCAACGCCGAGAAGCACGCCGTCATCGAAGGCAAGGGCGTGCTGAACAACCGGATTTCAGAGTTCATCATGACGAACCTGAATGCGATCGGTGTGCCGACCCACTTCATCCGACGCGTCAATATGCGCGAGCAACTGATCCATGAGCTGGAAATCATCCCGCTGGAAGTCGTGGTGCGCAATGTGGCGGCAGGCTCGATCTCCAAGCGGCTGGGGATTCCTGAAGGTGATCAATTGCCGCGCTCGATCGTGGAATTCTACTTCAAGAACGACGCGCTGGGCGATCCGCTGGTGTCGGAAGAGCATATCACGGCCTTCAATTGGGCTTCGACCCAGGAGCTGGACGACATCATGGCGCTTGCGCTGCGGGTGAATGATTATCTGTGTGGCATGTTTGGCGGCGTTGGCATCCGGCTGATCGATTTCAAGCTGGAATTCGGGCGGATGTATGAGGGCGAGATGGTCCGCACGGTTCTGGCCGACGAGGTGAGCCCCGACAGCTGTCGGCTGTGGGACGCCCAGACCAACAAGAAGCTCGACAAGGACCGGTTCCGGCAAGACCTCGGCGGCCTGTCGGAGGCCTATGCCGAAGTCGCCACACGGCTGGGCATTTTCCGCGATCCCAATTCCGCCCTTGCCGAAGGAAGCTGATCCCATGGCTCTCAAAGCTGTCGTGACCGTCCATTTGAAGCCCGGCGTGCTGGACCCGCAAGGCCGTGCCGTCGCCGAAGCCCTGCATGGGCTGGGCTATGGCGAGGTCGGGGAAACCCGGATCGGCAAGCGGATCGAGATGGACCTTGATACCGCCGATGCGGTTTCCGCCAAGGCCCGTGTGGAAGAAATGGCGGCAAAGCTGCTGGCCAATCCGGTCATCGAGAGCTTCGCGGTCGACATCGTGTGAGCGGTGCAGGCCTCATGCCCGCGCCGCCAGCGCCGCAAGCCAGAGCTTGCAAGCGCATCCCGATCTAGAGGCAGGTCACACTGGCCGGGACCCGTCGCGGGGGTGGCAGGGGCGGTGGTCGCGCCCGACTGGCGCATGTGATGGCTGACGCCATCGCGTCATGACTGGCCCGGACCTCCACGCCCCAGTACCCGGCGATGCGCTTGGGTCCCTGCGTCGGCAGGACTGGATGAGGACGCCGCCTGGCCAGGGTGAAGGCCACCCGACGGGCGCGGGGCTGCGGATCTGCCACAATCCCGCTCAAGAGCTGCAACAAGCGGTAGAGTCGCAGTGACGGCTGGATGCATGCGTGTTTTGCTGCCAAGCCGCTCGGCACCGTGCCGACCACGTCGAACATCGCACAGGGGCGATCGAGCACGGCGAACCGAAGATTTTGCCTTGCCGGTGTGCGTCCATCAGGTCGGGGCAGGGGTTTGGCCGGATCGACCCGGTCCACCAGCCGCGCTTCCATGGCCAGCGCCATCAAGATCAGCAAACGGCGCACGAAACTCGCCAGCAGGCGCACACCGCCCGCCAGCTTGCGCCGGTGCGCCAGGCGCACCTGATCAGCCAGGTTGCGCGCCAGACCGATCAGAAAGCTGACAGAGGAGGGGTCGAAAGACATGGCGCCATTGGGCCACGGATTTCCGGCTGTGGGACAGGGCGGGGTCTATCCACGCTGGAGCGCGGCTGGCCCCAGCCGCCCTGCACGTGTCTCCGCGTGCGGTCCAAAAAAGCACGCGGAGACAGGTGCCTTACAAAAAGCACGCAGGGATGCATGTGCTCCAACAGATACATTCCCGCTTTCCCGCCACAATCCCTCCCCATTACTGCCGCTTGCGAAGGCAAGGCTGGTGGTTCATCGTCTGGTTGACGGTGGCCAAAGCGCCGCACGGGTCGTGTTGATGGGGGACAGCATGCGCAAGGCATGTCTATTGAAGAAATCTGCGGCCTTGGCGACCTGTTTCGGGCTGGTGCTTGGCTCCAGCCTTGGCCCTGCAGTCACCTCGTCTGCTCTGGCGCAATCCTTGATCCTGCAGGCGTCCGCAAACCAGCAGCCCCCGGCGGTCGCCGCCACGGATATCCAGTGCCCGGCCCCGCCATCGAGTGATCAGGGGCCGGTGGCCGTCAGCGCCACGCGCATGGCGCCGACGGCGCAGCGGCCATCGCGCGTGGTGGGTGTGCCTCCTCCTCCGCCACCACCGCCACCCCCGGCGCCCCCGTCACCGATGCAGCCTGCGCCAACCTCCGACGCGGTCCGGATCCCGGAACCGATCATCGCCACCGCCGAGCGGGTCGTCGACCAAACTTGGGTTGAACCGCGCACGGATACCGAGCGCTACCCTGATGCCGCTGTCAATCCTGTCCGGCGGGTGGCTGAACAGCCAGTCTCGACCTTTGCCATGGAGACCGACACGGCAGCTTATGCGAATGCTCGCAGCTTCATTACAGGTGGCAGTCGCCTGCCGCCGGTCGCTTCGGTGCGGGTCGAGGAATTCCTCAACTATTTCCGCTACGACTACCCGCGCGGCACTGACCGCTCGAGGCCGTTTGAAACCACTGTCGCGGTCGCGCCTTCGCCATGGTCGCCCCAGAAGCAACTGGTCCATATCGGGCTTTCCGGCTACGACCTGGAGCCTGCCGAACGGCCCCCGCTCAACCTGGTCTTGCTGGTGGATGTGTCAGGTTCGATGAGGGCGCCCAACAAGCTGCCACTTGCCCAGCGTGCGCTCCGCATTTTGGCCACCCGCCTGACCGCACGCGACAGGGTGTCGATGGTGGTCTATGCAGGCGCCCAGCGGACCATTTTGGAATCTGTTCCCGGAACCAACACGCGCGACATTGTTTGCGCGCTTGAGGCAGTGCAGGGCGGTGGCTCCACCGCAGGCGCACAGGGGATCAGCCGGGCCTATGAACTGGCCCGCAACAACCGGCTGCCCAATGGAATCAACCGTGTGATCTTGCTCACCGATGGCGATTTCAACGTGGGGATCAGTGATCCCGACCGGCTGAAGGATCTGGTGCGCGAGCAGGCGCGAGAGAATGACATCTATCTGTCGGTGTTCGGCTTTGGCATGCGCGATGCCGGTGGCGCGGACAATTACAATGACACGATGATGCAGGCACTGGCCCAGAACGGCAACGGCACGGCGGCCTTCATCGACACACTGTCCGAAGCCCGCCGGGTGTTTGACCGCGATGTCTCGTCGACCCTGTTTCCCATCGCCAATGACGTGAAGGCGCAGGTGGAGTTCAATCCCGCCCGTGTCGCTGAATGGCGCCTGATCGGCTATGAGACGCGTGCGCTGGCGCGCGAGGATTTCAACAATGATGCCGTGGATGCAGGCGAGATCGGCTCTGGCCATCAAGTGACCGCGCTTTACGAGATCACGCCGGTGGGCGCGCCTGAAGTCGTTGATCCTCTGCGCTACCAGCCTGAGGCGCGCGCCGGGGCGACCGAACCGATGGAGGGCGAGGAGATTGCCTTCCTGCGCCTTCGCTACAAGCTTCCCGGCGAGGCGACGAGCCGTCTGATCGAACGGCCGATCACCCAGGCCGATGTGCGTCGTTCCATCGCCGGGGCACCGCAGGACATGCGCTGGGCTGCAGCCGTCGCCGCCTTTGCCCAGCAATTGCGGAATGACCCGTGGATCAGCCAGACCTGGACCTACGGCGACACGCTGGCTCTGGCCCAGACCGCCCAGGGGCAGGACCCCTATGGTGACCGGGCAGAGTTCATCGCACTGGTCGAACGGGCACGGACACTGCAGCGATGAGGCGGGACGCACTCAGGTGGTGCGTTGTGCCCGGTCCTTCGCATTGGTCGCCATGATCATGGCCCTGGCGGCGTCCCAGCGGGCATCGTCCCACTGCCGAAGGGATGAGAAATTGCCGCCGGTCGCCTGATACATCGCCCCGTCAATCGCGATGGTCTGGCCGTTCACATAGGCTGCACCGGGTGCCATCAGGAACACCGCCAGATTGCACAGCTCGGTCATCTCGCCGACGCGCCCCATCGGATTGCCTGCCCGCTCCTGCTCTGTATCCATGTCAGACCCCGGAGCCAGTCGCGCGGTCATGCCTTCGGTCGGGAAGGGGCCGGGTGCGATATTGTTGAACCGGATGCCATGGCTGCCCCATTCCACGGCCAGACTTTCGGCCATCGCCCGGATGCCTGACTTTGACATGGCCGAAGGCACGGTGAACGGCCCGCCGTTCCAGACCCAGGTGGTCAGGATGTTGAGCACATTGCCGCCCTTGCCCTCGGCGATCCAGCGTTTGCCGATATCCAGCGTTATCATGAAGGTGCCACGAAACACGATATTGGCAATCGCATCGAACCCGCGCGGCGAGATGTCTTGCGTGCGGGAGATGAAATTGCCGGCCGCATTGTTGACCAGCCCGGTCAGCGCCCCGCCGTCGGCCCAGATTGCATCGACCGCCTCGGCAATCGCCTGTTCATGGCGGATGTCGCAGGGCACGGCGACAACCTTGCCGCCGTGGTCTGCCATGATCGCCCTTGCGGTGTCTTCCAGCACCTTGCCGCGCCGCCCGGCGATATAGACCGTGGCGCCCAGCGCACAAAAGGCCTCGGCCATCTCGCGCCCCAGGCCGGTGCCGCCGCCTGTCACCAGAATGCGTTCACCGGCCATCAGGCCATCGCGGTAAATCAGTCTGCTGCGGTCCATCGTCCGTCTCCGGTGTCAGTTTTGTCTGTAGCGGTGTCCGATCTGATTGCATCAGATCGCCGCTCTCAATCCTTGAGTTGTCGCTCTGTCTGATCGATCAAATGATTCCATTTGATCGGACACCGCTCTATCGTTTGCGGTTGGCGTCTGCCTCCAGACGCTCCACCAGAGCGGGCAATTTGCGCAAGGCGGCGAGGCCTGCCTCCACTTCGCCCAATACGCGGCGGACTTGGCCTTCCGGCCCCAGTTCGCGCCGGATGAAGCGCTCGACCACCACCCGGCTGGTCTCCCAGATGTCGTGATCGGGATCGATGGCGCGGGCCACGCCTTCAACCTGCACCATGGTCTTCTGCAGCAGCACCAGCTCCGGTCGCATCGCCATGCCGAAATGCTCGGTGGTGTCGAGCAATTGCAGGAGCAGGCGGCCCATCGACACCTCACGGGCGGGGCGCCCCCAGATCGGCTCGCCAATGGCGCGCAGGCTGTTGGAAAACTCGCCCACATCCTGATCGGCCGGCACGTAGCCTGCCTCGAAATGCACTTCAGCCACCCGGCGATAATCTCGGCGCAGGAAGCCGAACAGGATCTCGGCGAGAAACCGCTGCTCGTTGGCGCCCAGGCGGCCCATGATCCCGAAGTCGATGGCAAACAGTGTGCCATCCGGGGCGATGATCAGATTGCCCTCATGCATGTCGGCGTGGAACATGCCGTGATCGAGGGCTGCGGCCAGAAACCCGCGCGTGACCTTTTGAGCGGTCACCACCCGGTCATGGCCATCCAGCGCAGTCGGGTCGGTCAGCGGCTTGCCGTCGACCCAGGATGTCACCAGCACCCGCTGGGCTGAGCGTGTCCAGTCGATCTTCGGTGCTGCCAGATAGCCGTCATAGGCCACGACCTCGCCAAAGGCGTCTCCAGCTCCGGCCTCGCGCCGCAAATCCAGCTCCTTGGTGAGCGCGGCACCCACAGTCTCCACGAACGGCACCGGTTTCAGGCGGCGCGACGCCTTGAAGAAAAGCTCCACCGTCCGCGCCACCAGCATCATGCCTTTGAGCTCACGCGCGATCAGCCTTTCGATGTCAGGCCGCAGCAATTTGACGGCCCACTGGCGCCCGTCAGGATCGGTGATCTTGTGAACCTGGGCGATGGACGCAGCAGCGATGGGCGGCCCCAGATCGCCAAACAGCCGGTCGGCGTCGCCAACGAACGCATCGCTCAGCACCTTGCGGGCTTCGGCTTGGGAAAAGGGCGCCAGCTTGTCCTTCAGCCGTGACAGGCCGTGTGCGGCTTCGGCCCCGATGATGTCAGGCCGTGTGGCGAGGAACTGGCCAAACTTGATCCAGGCCGGGCCAAGCTCTTCCAGCGCCACCGACATCCGCGCACCAATATCCCCATCAACCTTCGGTCCGCCAATCCGGGCAATCTGGCCGACAATCCTGCCCGCAGCAGGCAGCCGCCCGGTGAGTTCTTTCGGGAACAGCACATCATAGCGGGCGAGCGTCCAGCCGACACGGGCAAGGCGGAGGAGGGTGGGGATCATGGGTTAGCGCTGACGTTCGGTCGGGAACAGGCAGAGCGTGACGAACTCGACATCGGCCCCGCTGCCGAGCAGGGGTTCGAAGTCGATCCAGTTGATCACTTTTGCCGCATCCGCGTGGGCCTCGCTTGCACCGCTC
>JALOSP010000340.1 GCA_025458365.1 Hyphomonadaceae bacterium | reverse complement strand
GCGGTCGCTGGTGGCGAGCAAGGAGCCTGCACGGCCACCTTGCTGGCTGCGCTCCAATTCAAGGCTGGCCCGCGTGGTGGCATCAATCGCCATGACGCCGGCAGTCTCCAGCCGCCGGGGCGGGGACAGCCTTGGCAGGGCACCTGCCTGGGTGGTGCGCACATAATCATAGACCAGACCCAGAGCGGCCAGTTCGGTGCGCGAGAAATCGCCGAACCCGTCCAGGGTCGCCACACCGAAGCCTTCACACAGAGCGCGCCTTGCCGTGACCGGATCGGCGGCGCGGGCCGGGCGGGGGCTGGCGGCACCGGCCAGTGCGGCAAGCCCCAGCACTTCAGCCCGCCCGTGTTCGGCATCCACATGCACGATCTCGCCAATCGACAGGCCCGCAGCCTCGTCCAGCAAGCGCTGGCCGGGGGCAGCCATCACGGCAAATTCGCCAGTGGAAACATCGGCCCAGGCCAGTGCCGCCTCCAGCCCGCCAGCGCCAAAGGCGATCCCGGCGAGCCGGTTGGCAGAGCGCGGATCAAGCAGGCTGTCTTCAGTCAGCGTGCCCGGCGTGATCACGCGCACCACATCGCGATGCACCACGGCTTTCGAGCCGCGCTTGCGGGCTTCTGCCGGGTCTTCCAGCTGGTCGCAGATCGCAACCTTGAAGCCCTTCCGCACCAGCTTGGCGAGGTAACCCTCCGCCGAATGGGCAGGCACGCCACACATCGGGATGTCAGCGCCCTCATGCTGGCCGCGCCTTGTCAGGGCGATATCGAGCGCACCGGCAGCCGCCACCGCATCGTCAAAGAACAGCTCGTAGAAATCGCCCATCCGGAAGAACACCAGCGCGTCCGGCTGGCCCGCCTTGGCGGCCAGATACTGGGCCATCACGGGCGTGGGGCCATTGGATTTGCTGCTGGTGCTCATCGGCTGTGGTCAAACCACGCCCGCGCGATTCCGGCAAATGATGGTTGCGGTTGGGGGCCTTCTTCTCTTTAACCCCGGAACGCGTAGCGTGTCCGGGGCCTCGGGAGGTTTGGTGCATAACAAGAGGTCCCGGCTCGCGCTGCGCTTGGCCGGGATCACAGCGATTATTCCTCCACCGGCCTTTGATCCTCCGTCTCGTCATCGGTCTCCAGACCGGGCACGGCGTAGGAGCCGCTCATCCAGCGGTGCAGGTCCACGTCGGCGCAGCGCTTGGAGCAGAACGGGCGGAATGCCTCCACACGGGGCTTTCCACAGATCGGGCAGGAACCGGACATCAGAGATTACCAGTGAACAGAAAGGGCAGGGGCTGCGACCAGTTCATAGCGCCCGCCCACGCCGTCTGCCACCGCATCGCGCCAGCCGATGCTGTCGGCCTCCAGCCAGGCCAGAGCGTCAGGCGGCAGGCCAAGTTGCACCACCTTGCCGCGCGACTTGCCCAGCCCGTCCACCAGCAGGCCCAGCCCGTTCAGCGCGACTGTCTCCGCGCTCAAGGCGCCACCGGGTCCGCACAAGCGGGCGGCCAGGCCGGTGCGACGTTTCTGGCGGGCGATCTCGGCCACGCCAAACCGTGACACCGGCAGCACTTCGGTCTTGGGCGCGTCGACCCCGCCGTTGCGTTCGGCATCAAAGGCCGCATGCAGCGCCTTGGTGATCAGTTCGGGATCGCCCCGCTTGCGCGGCCCGGCAAAGTCCACGCAGATCAGCCCGCCCAGACCGCGCAAGCGGACCTGTCGCACCACCTCATGCACGGCTGCCAGATTGAGCGCGCGGGCAAACTTCACCGGATCACCGGCACCCGCCGGGCGCATGCCTGAATCCACGTCAATCGCCACCAGCGCGCGGGTCTGCTCGATGGCCAGCGTGCCACCGCCGGGGACCGGCACTTCAACGGACAGGGCAGCGGCAATGGCGGCCTCGATCCGTTCGATATCCTCTGCATCGGCGTCCACCGGCTCACCGGGCCAGCCGAACCACGGCGTCACGTCCTCGATCAGGCCGGGACCGGCAGGCAGAGACCCCTCGACGTCCACCGGCACCACCACCGGGCCCTTGGCCTCACCCGGTTCGGCCTCGCGCACGATCCGCACGGCAATCAGGCGGCCTTCGGCGAGATACGGTCCATCCTCGCGCGGCAGCGGACAGAAAGCCTGCTCGCCTGGCAGGCCGAGGTCCAGAAAGGCGCCATTGAGATGGCGTGCCACCTTGCGGATGCGCCCGGCATAGACCTGTCCCCAACGGGCGCGGGTGTCATGATCGCTCCAGCGCTCGATCCGCAGATCGACCACGCGGTCACGGTCGATCAAGGCGGCGCGCATTTCGCCGATCCGCTCATGCAGCACGATCCGGCGGACCGGCGCCTTGGCGGTCTTGGTTTTGGGTTCGGAGGTGTCGCTCATCGCCGGTATCCAGCACCTTCCAGCAGACAGGCGGTTTCATAGAGCGGCAGGCCCATCACCGCCTCCCAAGACCCCGCAAGCCGGATGCAGAACGCGCCAGCCCGGCCCTGAATGCCATAGCCACCGGCCTTGCCATGCCATTCGCCACTGTCGAGATAGGCCGCCTGTTCGGCTGGCGAGAGCGCCTTGAACGTCAGCCGCGTGGTCACAGCCCGCACCGACAGCCCATGCGGCCCGGCCAGCGCCACGGCAGTTGTCACCACATGATTGCGACCAGACAGGAGGGCCAGACACGCCGCAGCCGTGGCCCGATCCTCAGCCTTGGGCAGAATGCGCCGCCCGACCGACACGACTGTGTCAGAACCCAGTACCAGTGCATCGGGGCGCTGGGCCGCCACGGCGCGCGCCTTCCCGGACGCCAGCCGGATGGCCAGCGCACGCGGCGCCTCCTTGGGCAGACCGGTCTCGTCGATGTCAGCGGGAATGACGGCATCGGGCACGATGCCGATCCGGGCCAGCAGCTCCAGCCGTCGCGGCGAGGCACTGGCCAGGATGAGGGGATGCGGTGGTGTCACCGCAATCAC
>JALOSP010000339.1 GCA_025458365.1 Hyphomonadaceae bacterium | reverse complement strand
GCCATATCGTCCGCGACAAGCTTCAACTTTGCCTTAGTCATTGACCTCTCCTTGGGCCGACACGCACAGACAGGTGCGTAAGGATCATTCTCATGCGGTCTTGCGCGGTCACTCGGTTACCATCATATCGCCACGAACTAATTGTTCGCATAGAAGGATGCAACCATGAAGATCGGTGTCAGTGGCGCGAGCGGCCAGCTCGGCCAAGCCGTGGTGAATGAACTCGTCGCGCGAGGCGGTGGGCATAAGGTGATCGCGATCTCGCGCACGCCAAAGGCAGCAGTGGGCATCGAGGCCCGGCAGGGCGACTATGACCAGCCCGACACTCTTGCTGCGGCCTATGCCGGGCTTGACCGCCTGCTATTGATCCCCTCCAGCGATCTACGGCCGGGTGTGCGCGGTAAACAGATGGCGGCGGCCATCTCCGCGGCAGTTTCCGCCAAGGTAGGTCACATTGTGTTGATGTCGGCGGCGGGTACGCGAGCGCAGGAGGAACCAGCCATTGGTGCATCCTATTGGACGGCTGAGCAGACCTTGATCAGGACTGCGCCGATCTGGACGATCCTGCGAATGAACTACTATGCCGAGGCGTTGGTCCAAGAAGCACAAATGTCCGCAAAATCCGGTGCCCTGACCGGCCTGACCGAAAACCGCGTGGCCTTCGTGTCACGCGATGACGTTGCGGCAGCTGCGGCGGGCATCCTGACTGGTGATGGTCACGCAGGCGCGATCTACAACGCCACCGGTCCGGCCAGGTTCAGCGGTGCCGAACGGGCGGCATTGATCGCCGAGGTGGGCGGATTCCCGCTTGGCTTCGTCATCGTCCCTGAAGCCGCACTGGCCGGCGGTATGGCGCAGATGGGCCTGCCCGAGCACGTCATCAACGCCGTGATCGGCATCCAGCGCGACTTTTCCAACGGTGCATTCGATGTCGTCACCGGCGATATCGAAAAGCTGGCTGGCCGTCCGCCGAAGACCCTGCGCGAGGTGCTGACCCCCTTGCTCACTGCAAAGGGCTGATCGTGAAAACGAAGTATGTCTACTGGATCGCGACCGGGCTCCTCGCCCTGATCTATATCGCGGGCGGCATCATGTATCTGACAAACCTTGACTGGGTGCGCGGGGCCTTTGCGGCCCTGGGCTATCCCAGCTATCTGGTTCCGTTCCTTGCGGTCGCCAAGCTGGGCGCCGCCGTCACAATCCTCTGGCGCTTCAGCGTGGCGCTGTCGGATCTGGCCTATGCCGCTATGCTGTTCCACCTCCTATTGGCAGTCTCGGCGCATGTCGCAGCAGCTGACATGGGCTTTGGCCCTGCGGTGGTCGGGCTGATCGCACTGGCGGTGTCCTTTGCCACACAGAACGCCGCGCGAAAGTCTGGCTCGCCCTATGGCCCCATTGGGAAAATAGTCTGACAGGCCGCCCCGGACGGGCGCCAAAAACGCGCTCGTGCATCCACCTCTAGGAGAGCCGCCATGGAGCTGGGCATCTACACCTTCGGCAACACGCCGCGCCTGACCGATGCCAGCTATGGCCCGACATCGGAGGCGATCCGCAACGCACTGGAAGCCGCGCAACTGGCCGATGACGCCGGACTCGATGTCTTTGGGTTTGGCGAGCATCACACCCGGTCGATGCCTGTTTCTTCGCCGACCGCCCTGGTCAATGCGGCGGCGGCATCGACCAAGCGGATCAAGCTTTCCACAGCAGTCAGTGTGCTGTCGACCGATGATCCGATCAGGATCTTCCAGCAACTTGCCACAGCCGCAGCCATAGCGCCTGGACGGGTTGAGATAGTGGCCGGGCGCGGATCATCGTCTATCACCTTCCCGATCTTTGATCAGGACGAGGGTGACTATGACATGCTTTATGCTTCCAAACTGGACCTCCTCCTGGCCCTGAACCGAACCGAGCGGGTGACGTGGGCAGGCCCGCATCGCCGCCGCGCGCTGACCGATACCCTGATAGTCCCTCGCCCTGACGCACCCATGCCAATCTGGCTTGGCACGGGTGGCAGCCCCTCCTCAGTCCTGCGTGCCGTCGAGCTCGGTCTGCCAATGTTCCTTGGGATCCTTGGCGGTAGCCCCGAACACTGGGCGCAGTACGGCAAGGCCTACCGCACCGCTTGGGCCGAAGCGGGGCATTCGGCAGAAACTGCTACCATTGCCGTCGCGGTGCATGGGTTCATCGGCGAGAACAGTCAACAGGCCAAGGAAACCTACCTCGCGCACGAAGCCCGGATGTTCGAAACCGGCTCCGCTGAGATCGGCCGGACCATGCGCGCCCCACCGGGCCGATTGCGCGAGATGGAGCTAGGCGGCATGGTCTTCGCCGGATCGCCCGACGAGATCGCTGACCGAATTTTCGATCTGCATGCCAAGCTTGGGCACTCGCGCCAAATGATCCAGATGGACGTGGGCGGCCTGCCACATGCGGCCTTTCTGAAGGGAATCGAGCTTCTTGGCGGCCGAGTGTTGCCGCAAGTCAGGAAGGCATTGGGATAGAATCGGCCAACGGTGGAGATTGCGGCATGGTCGTCCATGAAAATCATGCGGCAGACTGATTTCTCCCGACCTGTCCCATTCTGAAGAGTCAGAGGAGTGTCGGTTTCCCGGTGACGGGTTGATGGCTGGGAGAGTGGCTTCCGGCGCCTGTCACGGGAGATAGCCGATGGGCGTTGTGGAAGTTCTGGATCCGGTCGCACCGACGCGGGAGGGTGGCTGGAAAGTGGACGTGAGCCGGGGGGAGCGGAACGGGCGGGTGTCGTCTGAATGGTTCAACCGGCCCGATGATGAGCGGTATCTGTCGCTCGACGATCTCTGGGCCAATGTGAAGGGGCGGTCCGAGCGCAGTCGCAGCCGCGTGGTGCAAACGGCGGATATCCGCGTCGAGGCCGCCCGCGACAATCCCGAACGGCTGCACCTGATGCTGCCGAAGGCACATGAACCCGTGGCACCCACGCAC
>JALOSP010000338.1 GCA_025458365.1 Hyphomonadaceae bacterium | reverse complement strand
CTGGCCCGGGCCACGGAATTGTACGCCAGCGCAGGCGAACAGCCGCGCGGCGCACGCGGGACGGGTCTTGGACTGGCGCTGGTTCGCCAGCTGACAGGGCTGCAGGGTGGCCGGTTCACGCTTGAGAGCGCCCCGGGCGTCGGGACTACGGCGCGGATCGTCCTGCCGACGGCATCCAACACCGAACCCTCTTGAGACACGCTGTCGCAGCCTGATTTTCCGGCAGTGATTGGTGATGTTCATGGCAGGCGCTGCCCGCATCGCATGTGTTACCGGTCAAGATACGCCCGGCAGACGCGCATTGGACTGTTTACATCAAGCGACAAGCAGGCCCATGGTGCCGCACACACAAACAAGACAACACGCAGGACGTGTCTGCTGCAACAGGAAGCGTACAAGCCGGTTGTATGGACTTGCGTCATTCCGCCACGTCTGGCATTCGCCATTGGCCTGTTGGGAGAACGCACGATGGCCGGTCAGGACGACACCTACACCCATGGTTCGATGGAAATCAGCGACCAGACCGGGACCTACAAGGGGTTCCTCGTGTGGGCGACCTGGGGTTCCTTGATCTGTGCACTCGCCGTGCTGTTCCTGTCGCTGGTGTTTGCAGCCGGTCAGCCCTGGCTGGGCAGCCTGTTCGGGGTCGCCGCCCTTGGGGTGGTCGCCGGGATGGCGATGAAGCTGGGTGGCGGATGGTTTGCCACGGTCGTCGGGCTGACAGTGGTCAGCCTGATTTCTGGCGGCATCGCGACAGTTGTGAGCAACTTCAGCTGAGCCCTCCCAGGCAGCGGAGGCCCCTGCAGCGCATGCTGGAACAAGACCGCGGCAGCGCGCCAGACCGGCCCAGGTCTGGCGTTTTTGGTTCTCGAACTCTCTTGTTACGGCCTTGTCCAGCCATCGTGTTGTCGACGACGCCGCATCATGCCGGGCCGAACAGGGCAAAGCGTGCTGATTGTGCAGCCGCGAGCGGTGAAACCGGGAAACAGGCGTTACCCCGTGACCGGGTTGGCTGTGACGCCCGGTTGTCCAGCTTCTCTTGCCGGTACAGCATTGGTCGACCCAGCAGCGCTTCGACCATTTCCGATGACAACTCGAGCGGAAAACTCACGACACCCCACCACAAGATGCTCACTGCGCCACCCCTCGAATGGGGGTGTTAACGCGATCTTCATCAAGTTTAAGCAAACATGAACGTGTGAGTCGAGTCCCCGGGTGACAGGGCCGCCAGCCCGGATGCCATTTGCCCGCCCTGCACCCGACTGACGGATATACCCTGTGTCTGCTTCCCATCGCCGCATGCGCACAGCTGTCATGTTGCGCATGCATCATGGCCCGTCTAAGACCCGCGCAATTCGGCGCGTGAGCCGGGTGTGGCACGGGATACTCCCCCGCCACTGCTCACGCTGGGGAGGCCATTTTCAGATGAACCTGCACGAGCATCAAGCCAAGGAAGTTCTGGCCACATTCGGCGTTCCGGTCCCGGCGGGCACCGCGGCTTTCACCATCGACGAGGCTGTGGCCGCTGCTGAAAAGCTGCCGGGTCCACTGTGGGTCGTGAAGTCGCAAATCCACGCAGGCGGTCGCGGCAAGGGCAAGTTCAAGGAACTTCCGCCGGAAGCCAAGGGTGGTGTCCGCCTGGCCCAGTCGATCGATGAAGTGCGCACTGCCGCCACCGAGATGCTGGGCAACACATTGGTGACAGTCCAGACCGGACCGGCTGGCAAGCAGGTCAACCGGCTCTACATCACCGATGGCGCCGACATCGCCACAGAGCTCTATCTGTCGCTACTGGTGGACCGCGAAACCGGTCGCGTCGCGTTTGTGGCATCCGAAGCCGGTGGCATGGATATCGAAGCCGTCGCCCACGACACGCCCGAAAAGATCGCCACCATCGCCATCGACCCGGCAACCGGGGTGACCGAGGCGGATTCGGCCGGTGTCGCCAAGGCACTTGAGCTGGATGCCGCACTGGCTGGCGACTGTCATGACCTGTGCGTGAAGCTGTATGAGGCCTTCACCAAGTCCGACATGAGCATGCTGGAAATCAACCCGCTGATTGTCAATGGCGCTGGCAAGCTCGAATGCCTGGACGCGAAGGTGAGCTTCGACCCCAACGCCGGGTTCCGTCACCCCGAATGGGAAGCCATGCGCGACCTGAGCGAAGAGGACGACAAGGAAATCGAGGCTTCGAAGTTTGACCTCGCCTATATCGCGCTCGATGGCACCATCGGCTGCATGGTCAATGGCGCAGGTCTGGCCATGGCGACCATGGACATCATCAAGCTCTATGGCGAAGAACCGGCCAACTTCCTCGACGTGGGTGGCGGTGCCAGCCGCGAAAAGGTGACCGCCGCCTTCAAGATCATCACCGCCGACCCGAAGGTTCAGGGCATTCTGGTCAACATCTTCGGCGGCATCATGCGCTGCGATGTGATCGCCGAAGGTGTGATTGCGGCTGTGAAAGATGTGGGGCTGAAAGTGCCGCTCGTGGTGCGTCTGGAAGGCACCAATGTGGACCTCGGCAAAAAGATCATCGCCGAAAGCGGCCTGGCCGTGGTGTCTGCCGACGATCTGGCCGATGCGGCGGAAAAGATCGTGAAGGCTGTGCGCGACGCGCGGGGGTGATCAGCCTACCGACCTTGTTTCTGATCGCCACCTGGACTGTTGCAGGTGGCGATCAGGGTGCTCGCACCCCGGCTGGTGGCGGGGTTGCGCCACTGCACACAATACAAACCGGACAAGCCGGTTCTGAGCCCTCGCTCACTTGTGACCTTGGACCTGTCCTTCGCGATTTTGGTAGCGGTGACTGGCTTCTCTACGGGTGCCGCGACGGGTTCAGTGTTGTTGTCGTCACCGGCCCTGAGATCGTGGCATCCGGCACAGTGTTCATGTTCATCTATCATCGGAAACCCGACGGGTCGATTGGGCTGGCTGGAGAGGGAAACGGAGATCGAGCTGTTACGCGTCCAGTCTTCGAGGCACTCTCACAGCTGACGCCAGCCGACTGGGCAGCGATTCATGAAACCACTGTGACTGCGTCAAGGGCAGCAACATCTGAGCACCGGACCTCATCTGCAATCCCTTGAATGCGGTTTCAGGCTGGGTTGGGCGCAGCGGGTGCTGCGCGGTCCTTCTGCCGCACTTGCCCCGTAAATCCACACAGGTTACGTGTAGCACAGATCCTGTGTGGAGCGCTCGGCTTGGCCGTCAAGAACCTGACCCTGACGATTGATGAGGACCTGCTGGCCAAGGCCCGGGTGCTGGCGGCGATGAAGCGCACCAGCGTCAACGAGATGGTGCGCGGGTTTCTGGCCGCTCAAGTGGAAAGCGAGGGGCGTCAGGCACGGCGGGCAGAGGTCTGGGCCAACGCCTTTGCCACCGCGGATGCCGGAGCGCAGCGTCGCAAGAATCGCGCAAGCGGCACCGCCATCTTCAATCGCGAAGATTTCTACGAGGAGGTGATGCGTGAACGCGGCCTTCTTTGATACCAACATTCTGGCTTACGCCGCCGACACGAACGGACCGGAACCAACCAAGCGCGATACCGCCCGCGCGCTCTTGCAAAGCCGGACCATCGTCGTTTCGACCCAGGTCATGATCGAGCTCTATGCAGTGATGCGCCGGAAACTCCACTACGGTGCCGAAAGCGCCTTCGACTGGGTGTCGACACTGAGAGATGAAAAGGTCATCGAGCTTTCGGCTGCCGATGTGCTCGATGGGCTGATGCTGGCGCGCCGATTCGAGATTTCCCACTTCGACGCGCTGATCCTTCAGGCCGCCACCCGTGCAGGCCTGGACGTCCTCTACACCGAAGACCTCAATCACGGGCAGACCTACGGGTCGGTCCGGGTGTGCAATCCCTTCATCGAAGATTTTCTGCAATAGGAGAAAACCATGTCCATCCTGATCAACAAAGACACGCGTGTCATCTGCCAGGGCTTTACCGGCAAGAACGGCACCTTCCACTCCGAACAGGCGATTGCCTATGGCACCAAGATGGTCGGCGGCACCTCGCCCGGCAAA
>JALOSP010000337.1 GCA_025458365.1 Hyphomonadaceae bacterium | reverse complement strand
CGGCACTGCTCTCCATGGGTCTCGAACGGGCGGGGAACCGGGCTCGACTGATCGGAACGGCCGTCGCTGCAGGCATCTCGATCTATCTGGCCGCCGAAGTTGCAAGCGGGCTGGCGACCGCCGGGATCGCCCCGGCATGGTCGGCAGCCTGGGCACCACCCCTGCTGGGCCTGTTGCTCGGGCTTGCGGTCTTTTCATTGCGTGAGGATGGCTGATCCATGCCTGTGCTGAAAATCTTCCCGCAGGCCTCCCGAAGGGCGGGCCGCTGCTCCAGCAGCCGGCGTATGGCAACAGCCTCCGCACTGGTGTTGGCAGCCGCTTTGGCCTCGGTCTCGGGCACCGCCAGTGCCCGTCAGGCCGCAGCCCAGCCTGCGCCGTCCACACGTGCACCCGCAGCACCGGCACCTGTTGCAGCCGAAGAGACCCTGACGACCATTGGCCAGTCGGCCCGCGCGATCATCACACCGGGCCCTGATATCCTTCTGGAAGCCGACGAATTGAAGTCCAGCGGCGACGGCCGGGCTGTCGAGGCGATTGGCAATGTGGTGGCCCGCTCGGGCGGGCGCACGATCAATGCGGCCCGCATCACCTATGACAGCACCACCGGGATCGTCGAGGCTTTCGGCAGCGTGACCATCATCGAAGCCGACGGAACCAGCAGCTTTGCAGAAAGCGTGCGCGTCGAGGACGACCTCGCGTCTGGCATTGTCAGCAGTTTTTCGGCCCGGCTGCCGGGCGGTGCGGTGATCGCGGCGAACGCGGCCATCCGCGAATCAGCCACCCGCAACCGGCTGTCGCGGGTGATCTACACCGCCTGTCCCGTGTGCGAAGATGGCTCCCCGCCCACGTGGGCGATCCGGGCCAGACGCGCGGTCCAGGACCAGGAACTCGCCACCATCAGCTATTCGGATGTGGTGCTGGAAGTGCTGGGCCAACCGGTCGCCTATGTGCCCTATTTTGCCCACCCTGACCCGAGCGCAAAGCGACAATCAGGCTTCCTGCCCGCATTTCCGGCCAGCAACTCCCGCCTCGGCCTCCATTTGCAGGTGCCTTATCTCCTGGTGCTGGACCCGCACTCGGATGTCACGATGGCGCCTTTGCTGTCCGAACATGCCAATCCGGTTCTCGAGGTCCGGGCGCGGCGCCGGTTCCATAGTGGCCTGCTCGAACTGACCGGCTCTGCGACCTATGAGCGTCTGTTTGGCAATGATGGCATGCAATTCGACGACGAGCAGTTTCGCGGCCACATTTTCGGCAGCGGACGGTTTGCGATCAACGAGGACTGGCACTGGGGTTTCGGGGCAGAGCATGCGACCGATGACACCTATCTCCTGCGTTACGGCTTTTCCGGCGAGGGCCAGACCCGTGGCCCGATCCGGGCCGAAAGCGGTCGGCTGGTCAGTCAGATCTATCTTGAGGGACAGTCAGCCGATTTCTACGCCCGCGTCCTGGCGCTCGACATCCAGGACCTGACAGGCGGGTTGCGCCGCCAATTGACGCCGCAGGTCCTGCCGTCTGCCGAATTGCGTCACGTCCGTCCCTTCGGGCCCATGAACGGACGGCTGGAAACCAGCGCCAATCTCGTGGTGCTGGATCGGGCACGCGGCCTGACTGACAGTGCACGGGTCAGCGCCGGGCTGGGCTGGTCTGCGGCCTCAATGGTCGGCAACGGGATCATTGTGACCCCTTCGCTGCTCGCCAGGGCCGACGGGTTTGCCTATCGTGGTGCGGCCATTCCCGGCGATGACCGGTTTGGCCGCATCGTTGGCCAGGCTGGCGTCGATGTACGCTGGCCACTGGAACGGATTGCCCAGTCTGGCAGGGTGGAGCTTGAGCCGCGCCTCAACCTGACGCTCGCGACCGATGATTCGCGATCCGACGATGTGATCGTCGGAGAGATCGAGGGGTACGAACTGGACCGGCCTGGCCTGTTCGACACGTCCGGTGTAGCGGGCGTGGATCAATGGCAGGCTGGTGCGCGGCTGACGGCGGGCCTTGCCGCTGGCTGGACCGGCCAGGGCCGCACGCGGCTGGACGGATTCGTCGGCATCCAGTGGCGTGACCGCGACGACAGCCGGTTTGCGCGCAGCACCAATCTGGACCGCTCCACCAGCGATGTGATCGGTGAGGTGGAGCTTGCATTCGAGGGTCTCGGCAGCGTGCGGGCGAGGCTCCGGTATGATCCCGAGCTTGGCGAACTGGCCAGAACCGAGGCGTGGGCCAGTGTATCCATGCACAATCTCAGCGCCGAGGTCCGGTTCCACCACAGCACCGAAGCCGCCTTCGGTCCCCGTTATGCCAATCAGGAATGGCAGGGTGGCCTGCGTTACCAGTTCGCCCGCAACTGGCAGGTATTTGGCGCGGGCCTTTACAATGCGAACGAAGACCGCACGCTTCTTGGCCGGTTCGGGTTCATCTATCTGGACGATTGCACCGAGCTGCGGCTGTTCTACGAGCGTTCTGGGGTCCGCAACCAGCTGGTCGAACCCTCCGATGGATTCCGGATCCAGCTCGCCTTGCGCTCCTTCGGCAGTCTGACAGGCAATATCTATGAACCGCGCTGGTAATCGCCTTTGTGACAGCGCGGCCTGCCACAGAGCTGCCCAGAACCGTGGCTATCGGTTGGCAGACGCCCCAAGGCTGGCTATCAGCGGGAGCTCGGGCATGCCATTGACAGAAAACTGTCGGAAGCGGGAAAAAACCAACGTGAAACGACGCATCAAGTCCCTGACAGCGATTGCCCTGGCAGCCGTGCTTGCTTCTTCTCTAGCGGCGCCAGGCGCTCATGCCCAGTCGCGCGGGCTGAACGAAGGGGTAGCCGCGGTTGTCAATGACTTCCCGATCACCAGCTTTGACCTGCGTCAGCGAGCCTTGTTCATTCTGGCCACCACTGGCGCACAGGTGACCGAGGAAACCTTCCGGCAGGCCGCCGGGCAGGCGCTCAACGCCCTGATCAACGAGCGCTTGCA
>JALOSP010000336.1 GCA_025458365.1 Hyphomonadaceae bacterium | reverse complement strand
GGATGCGCCATGACCATGCATGAAATCCTGATCCCGCTCAGCGGTGGCGCCGCGGATGATCCTGTTCTGGCCGCAGGCGCGGCGATGGCGGGGCTCTACCCCGGCGTGACAGTGACAGGGGCCTTCGCGCAACCCCGCCCGGCCGAGGCTGTCGCCTGGTCGCCGGAGGGCGCGTTCGGAGGATACTCCGCCGAAATCGTGTCTGCTCTGGAGCGCAGCGCCAGTGAGGTCTTGAGCGCCTGCCAGACCCGTCTGGCCGCCTGGCCCGATATCCGGTTGGAGCATCTGAGCGGCCATCCTGATCTGATCCTGACCGACAGGGCGGTATTGGCCGACCTGGTGGTCATGGATTGCAATGCGGCCCGCAATGTCGGGCGGCTGGCGGGCGTGTTCGAGCGCCTGTTGCTGGTGGCGCGCACCCCGATGCTGGTGCTGAGACGGCCCGCCGAGACGCTGACCGGCAGGGCCGTGATCGCCTGGGATGCCAGCCCGCCGGCAGCGCGCGCGCTGCGGGCCGCCATCCCGGTGCTGGCTGCGATGGAGGAGGTACTCGTGGTTCAGGCGCCCGATGCCATCCCGGAATCGCGGGCGCCCTTTGCCGGAGTCGAACCGGTCTTGAGCCGCCTGGGCGCAGCGGGGATCAAGGCATCACATGTCACGTTCACTGGCGGCAGCAATGTCTGTGCCGATCTGAAGGCGCTGGCAACCGACTTTGGTGCCGACTTGCTGGTGGCAGGCGCCTACGGCCACTCCCGGCTCGGCGAACTGGTGCTGGGCGGCACCAGCCGCGATCTGCTGCGCGACAAGACTTCCCCGAACCTGCTGCTGCACCACTGAAAAGGAGCAAGCCCATGACACGTCTGACACGCCTGACCCTGCGCCTGGCCCGCAACCCCGAAGCCGGTTTCCCCGATGGCTCGCCTGAGCGCGGTTATGTGGTGATGGCCCCGCTCGACGCCGATCACAGGCTCGACCCTGCGCTCTGGCAGGCCAGCAAGGAGCGCTGCACCGTCCACCGGTTCTCACCCGTCGCAGGCGAGAGCGCCGAGGGGGTCTTGACCCATCGCGGCAGTAATTGGCGGTTTGCCTGGGATGATGATGATGAAGGGCCAGACGAGGACGGATGGAACCTCGCCGCCCACCGGCTGGAGCCCTTGGCCTATGTCACCATCACCAGCCCGCTGGCCGGCAGCCCGACAGGCGAGGGCGGCCAGCCGCTGGTCTATCAGGTCACCGAGGCGGTGAAAGTCTGACCCCGGTTACACGCCACCGAACAGCATCGACGTGGACGGGCCAGCCTGCAGCCTGTTGAGCGCGCTCTGGTATTGGGCCATGCGGGCGGCCTCGCGCGGGCTGAACACGGCCTGCGGTGCGCCACTGCTCAGCCGGTCCAGCTCGCCATTCACCTGCCGGTACGCCAGGCGGACCTTGCGCATCGAGCTTTCCAGAGACTCGATGGCCGCCTTTGCGCCTTCCTTTTCGTCGATCTTCAGGGTCGGGTCGAACTCAAGGGCAGCGATTGCCTTGGCATTGATGCCCTTTGCTCCCCGGAACACGCCATTGGCACCGTCACCGCGTGTCGTGGTGGTGCCACCGGCCACGCCGCTGACAAAGGCCGGGCGCTTGGCATCCTTGGTGGTGCCGATCTTGCGGGCCACGCCTTCGGCCAGCCCCAGATCATCCAGCGCATTGCCCTTCACCGAGCCTGCAAACACCTCGACGCGATTGCCCTTTTTCGGGTCCATGTCGATGCGCCAGCCCTTCGGCCCCATCTCCACGCGGGCCGTGCCTGCCGTGCCCATCTCGCGCTGGATCTGGGCGGCCAGATCGCGCAGCGTCATGGTGCTGGTGATGGTGAAGGTCTTTTCCTTCTTGTCATTGACCTGGATGGAGAATTTGTCGCCGGCCTTGGCAGAGGTCATGTCCACGACCCGCATCGAGCCGCCTTCGCCCCAGCCGGCCCCGCTCATGCCCAGCACGCCCGGCCCGTCGTTGGGGTTGTCGACCGGGGCATTGGTGACTTCGCGCAGGCGGACATTGTCCATGAAAGGCCCATGACCATTGTTGCCGCCAGCGGTTTCCCGGAAGCTCAAGCGGTCCATGCCGCCGGTACCAACCACATCGAAACGGCTCGTATCCCACTTTCCGTCAGCCCGTGGGGTCACGGTCCCGATAACCTGGTCGTTCCAAAGCACCTCAACCGAGTTGCCGGTCGTGGACACATTGCCCTTGGCAAATGTGTTGAAGTCGAGTTGGTAGGTTTTGCCCGCTTCGGTCTGGACGTCCTGCCAGACTTCGTCCCGTACCATATCACGGTCGAGTTCGAGATATTTCTGTCCATTGGTGGCGCCGGGGCCACCGTGTTCGCCGGTCATGCCGGCATCCCACACTTCGACCATGTTGCTGTCAGCCGATTGCCAGCCGGTTGCGCCCAGGGTCGTTCCCCAGCCTGCTCCGATGTTCTCGAAGCTGCCGTCGATCAGCAACGTGTTGCCATAGGTCCGGCTCGCAATATCAGCGTTGGCTGGAGGCGCAGCCGCGATATCCAGCCGCTCCTGGACCTTCACATTGTCAATGTGCGCGCCAAAGCCGTCGCCATTGCCACCCTTCTCGCGGAACATCAGCTGGCTGTTGTTGCCCGAGGCCGTCACGTTAAATGTGCTGGTGGTCCAGTTCTGCCAGTCGGTGGCCGAGATATCGCCAACAACTTGGCCATTCCAGATCACTTCGATGCCATTCGTGGCCGAACCTGTGTAGGACTGTCGCGCCTTGTGATCGACCGAAATCTGGTAGCTCTTGCCCGCCTCGGTGGCAATGGACTGGTAGATTTCAGTCTGTGTGGCGTTGTCGGTGTCCAGTTCGAGGAAGTAGTTGCCATTGGAGGCATTTTCCCCGCCGCCATTCAGCGGATTGATCACTTCCATATAGTCGCCCAGGCCAGTGTTCCAGCCCTGGATCGTGGTCCAGTTG
>JALOSP010000335.1 GCA_025458365.1 Hyphomonadaceae bacterium | reverse complement strand
AGGGCGGCGGGTCCTGACCCATCAGATAATTGTTGATCACATAGTTCCAGACCAGATCATTGGGCCGCAACCAGGCAAAGGTGCGGGCGAGCGAATCGCCAGTCAGCACGCCTGCCTTGGCCGAGCGTTCCCGCGCAAGTTCGATCCCGTTGTCGGACACCAGCGAGCCGACCTCGCTGTCTTCCCGGCGCGGATCGAGTACGGACACCATCAAGGTCAATCCGGCTACCCGGTCATCGCCCGCAGCAGCCAGCTTGCTCATCATGGTGGCGGTGGTGATGCCGCCCGAACAGGCGCCGGAGATGTTCAGCTTCTTGGATTTGGACACCGAAAGGATCACGTCGCTGGCCGCAATCAGCTCATCGACATAATTGGCCAGGCTCCAGTGGGCGTGTTCCTTGGACGGATTGCGCCACGAGACCAGGAACACCTGGATGCCCTGACTGGTGAGATAGCCGACAATGCTCTTGTCGGGTGACAGGTCGTTGACATAGGCCTTGTTGATCTGGGGCGGGATGATCAGCAGTGGATATTCGGCCACCTGCTCGGTGGTCGGTGCATACTGGATCAGTTCGAGCATCTCGGTCTGATAGATCACCTCGCCCTTGGAGATGGCGATATTCTCGCCGATCTTGAATGGGCGGGTATCGACCTGGCTGACGATCCCCTTGTTCTGGGTCAGGTCGGTATAGGCGTTCTGGAGGCCCTTCAGCAGTGACATCCCGCCACTTTCATAGGCGCGCTTCAGGGCTGCCGGATTGCCGACCAGCGCATTGGTCGGGGCAACCGAGTCCATGATCATCTGGCTGATGAACCGGGCGCGGGCCTTTTCAAGCTCGTCCATTTCCAGATCTTCAATCCACTCGCCCATGCCCTTCGGCACCGCCAGATAATATTGCAGGCCCATCCGGTAGAGCGGATTGTATTTGAAGGTGATGTCCTGAAACCGGCGGTCCTTGGGGGCAGGGGCCAGCTCGCTCTCGTTCTTGATGATCTTGACCGTCTCGTCGGCAAGCTTTTTCATGTGCTTGAGGGTCTTGGCCGGGCGGCCGGCCACTTCGCGCATCATCAGGCCCACGGCGCCCATCAAGTCTTCACGGGCCAGCCCGATCATCGGGTTCAGCGCAACCGTGCTTTCCATGGCCGCATTGGTGGCCGCGTCGATCTTTTCCTTCGCCATCGCATTTCCCCTCAAACCGGGCTGGTAGACCCTCTTGAACGGGGCAGCACAGCACTCCACCGCACGCTATGCCAAGCATCGGATCGGGCAAAGCCGTTTCGCCAGTGGCGCGCGATTTTTTGAGAGTTTGGGACGTCGAGAGTTTGGCTGTATTGAACTGCGACCGCCGTGTTGCCCCTTCCCCTGGTTGGGAGCGCAATCGCATTGATCCGGGCATGCGCAGTGCGGCCCCTCTTCCCCCTTGTGGGGCTTGGAGCAGCGCTCCATGGGCTGGGAGATGGGGGTTCTCGACGACAGCGCACATTCAGGGAAGTTTGCGCCTGCCTCACCGCCCCACATCCCAACCCTTGGAGCAGCGCTCCAAGCCCACAAGGGGGAAGGGCTAGTGAGCGCTGCGCGGACACATGCGATTGCCCCGACTTCGGGGGGAGGGGAAGCTGGGTTGCTTCAATTCAACGTCGCGAAACCCTAAAGCTCCTGCGCCTTGAATGTGTCGCACTGGGATGGCGAGGTGGCGCGCATGCCGGTCATGAACCACCGGGCGCGCTGTTCGGAGGTGCCGTGGGTGAAGCTGTCGGGCACGTCAAACCCTTGGGCGCGTTGCTGCAGGCGGTCATCGCCCACGGCTTCGGCTGCGCCGATGGCCTCTTCGATGTCGCCAGCCTCCAGCGAGCCATCGCGCGCCACGGTGCCCGCTGCCCAGATGCCGGCCAGACAATCGGCCTGAAGCTCGATCCGCACGGCAATGGAATCCTCGCCCGCACGCTCACCCCGGTTGCGCGCCATTGCCTGATTGGCCTCTCCCAACAGGCCCGTGGCCTCCTGCACATGGTGGCCGACCTCGTGGGCGATCACATAGGCCTGGGCAAAGTCACCGCGCGCGCCCAGCTTGCGCTCCATGTCGTCAAAGAAGGCGAGGTCGAGGTAGATCGCCTGATCGGCGGGGCAGTAGAACGGCCCGCTGGCCTGACTGGCCGCGCCACAGGCAGACCGGGTCTGGCCGCGAAACAACACCATCTTGGGCAGCGGATACTCCATGCCCTGCTGGCGGAAATAGCCGGTCCAGAAGTCTTCGGTGGAGCCCAGCACCGCACTCACCAGATCGGCGCGCTGGGCTTCGGTGGCGTTCAGCGAGCCATCAGGCGTCACCCCTGTGGCCGCGCTCCGATAGCCGTCGGGCGACATTTGCGAGGCGCCATCACCAGGCCCCATGAGGCCGGAGAGCCCGCCACCACCGCCAAACAGCAGCACCAGCACCACGATCACCAAGAGGCCAAACCCGCCGCGCACCGGCACCCCGCCGCCACCGCGCCCGCCCAATCCACCACCAGGCAGGCCACCACCTGGAAAGCCGCCACCAAAACCGCCACCACTCTGGCCGCGCCGGTCCTCGATATTCTGCGAACGCCGCATCCGGTCGAGTTTCATGGGACTGCTCCTGTATTGGACGCTCGCATTAGACGATGTGAGGCGGCAATGGTCCAGTGCCTGCGCTCAGACCGCGCGCAGATTGCTCCAGCCGCACCGGGAGGCCAGCCGAAATGTACTTCCCTGTTCTTGTCCTTCTGATGGCTGGCCTGATCCTCGCCTCTGGCCTGACGTCACTGATCTATGGCGTGTTTTTCGTGACCCGGCAGGTTTCCGCCCTGCGCACGGTGGTCAAGACCGCCAGCGTCGTGTTCCTGTTGCTGCTTGTCATTGTCGGTGTGTCGGGTGCTGCCTTCAGTCTGTTGTATCTGGCACTGGCCGCCAGCGCTCTGGGAGACTGGCTGCTGGCCGGGGAAGGCGAGCGGCG
>JALOSP010000334.1 GCA_025458365.1 Hyphomonadaceae bacterium | reverse complement strand
ACTCGACCTGATGAAGCCGGTGAACGCCCTGGCGGCCAACGCCAATGTCCGGATGGACAACAGCCTGGCGGCCACCACGATCTTCGATCGGCTGGCCCGTACTCGCTCCAGTGAACGGGGCCAGATGACTGTGTCGGTGAATGGCCCGTCGACCCTGATGGGTGGCAGCGTTTCGAGCATGGTCGGTGCCGCCGTGGCCAGCTCCCTGACAGACGGCGTCATGGCCGCCGAGTCTCGGACGGTTTCGATCTCTCCAGACTGGAGCGTGTTTGCAGCGGCCACTTATGGCTTCGGCAATGCCTCGCTGCAGTCTGGTCGCAGCAGCGACCCGTCGAGCTGGACCTTGACCGTAGGCGCTGACCGCCGGGTGGATGAGGCCCTGATTTTCGGTGGCGGCCTCAGCGTGCACAGCGGCGATTCCGACCTGAATGTGGTCGGCAACAGCGTGAAATCCCGCGGCTGGTCGGTGAATGGTTATGCCGCTCTCGATCTCACCGACCGGACCAAGCTGGACATGTGGGTTCGTGGTGGCGCCGGCACGCTGGACACCACTCGCGTGCAAGTGATTGGCAACACTGTCTTCTCTGCGGAAGGCGGTGCTGAAACAACCACGCTGGCGTGGGGCACCACCTTCAGCCACGACTACGTTCTCGAGAATGGCGTAACCGTGTCGCCTGTACTCGCCGCCGTGGCCAGCAAGACCACCATCGATGCGCACAATGAGGGCACGGGGTCCACGACGCTCCGGATTGACGAACGCGAAGTGGACAGCCTGCAGTTCAAGCTGGGTCTGCAGGCCGCTGGTGCATGGACCACGGGCGAGATGTCCTGGCGTCCTTATGGACGGGCCTCGCTTGTCACCGAGACCAGCGATTCGCCAGACCAAGTGACGGCCCGGTTCCTGGCCGGGGGCGCGAATGCCGTGCCGTTCACCATCACAGGCGTCGCGCCGTCGGGCAACTTCGGTGAGCTCGCTGCTGGCTTCACCGTGCAGACGTCGGAAACCATGTCGGTCAGCGTCGAAGCCAACCAGACCGTCGGCCGTGACGAGCTGGAACTCGGTTCGCTGACAGTGTCGGGTCGGATCCGCTTCTGATCCCGCGTTTCAATCGATCATGATGAAGCCGGGGCGGCCACCGCCCCGGCTTTCTCATGTCCATCGGATCAGCCTACCCGCCTATTGCCCCGCCAGCCGGGCCAGGCACGCTGGCGTCGTTCCCTGTGGGCCGAGTTCAAGGGCCTGAACGGTGAAGCGCCTTGGCCCTTCCGGCAGCCAGCTGAGGGTCCGTTCCGTGCCACTATCGTCGATGAGATAGGTCAGCGGGACGGTCGGATCCGGGGGGCTTCCACCGGTTCGCCGGATGATCCGCATCCCATCCCGCAGACCGGCCTGCCAGGCCGGGCTTCCCTCGATCGTGCCGGTGACTACCAGGCCATTGCGCTGCGTGGCGGCGACATCAAAGCCGCGGTGAAACTCGGCCTGCTCAGCAGTCCGCACAGTCAGGCAGGGACCCCAACCTCCCGCCGGGAAGATAGCGTCGGTGCCTCCGCTATGGATCGCCTCGAGGCGTGGCCCGAAATCGACCCCGTAGAGCTCGCGGGCCAGACGCAACGCGCGGGTAGAAACCAGTTCTGTCGGGTCGGCCTGATGCTGTGCTTGCATGGCCAGCATCAAGTCGTCGAGGTCCTGACGGCCATCGGTTGCTGTGCGGATATCGTGGTCCAGCATCGCGGCGATGACGGCACCCCGTGTATATGGCAGCCGTTGCAAGTCCGGATCGGACCAGAACCCCATAGCGGCGTCCTGGTTGGACACAGTGCGCACTGGCGAGGACGCATACTCCAGCAGCTGCTGGTTCCAAGCTGCCACAAACTCGTCCGCCGACCAGATCCCGGATGCCAGCAAACTGCGGAACGTATAGAACTCGGTGAAGCCCTCTGACAGCCAGTATTGTTCTGGCTCCTTCGGCCCAACCTGCATCGCGCCGATCCGGCGCGGGATCCAGGTATGGATGTGCTCATGGGCGAGCAGCCGCTCGAGGGTCTCGAGGGGCGCATCGGCAACGGTCCATACCGCGAAGGCATCGCCCCGCCCGGTCCCGCCAACAGAAATCGCGCCCGGGGCAGTCCCAATCGGCACCAGCGTGACCAGAAAGGATTCGCCCCGGCTCCGCCAGAACCGGCGCTGCGCCGCCGAGACTGTTGTGACCGCACGGACCAGCGCGGCCTCGTCCATGGCAAGCTGACCCCGCACCGCAATTCGCAAGGGACCGCCCTCAACGGTCTCGCTGTAGAGACGGACATCAGGCCCGGCGAGCGTCACGCTCTCAACAATGTCCTTCAGATCCAGATCTGCGTGTTGTGTGTCGCTGGCCAGGGTCCATCCCGACGGAACCTGCCAGCGAATCCGGGCTGGGCGGTCGGTGCCCCCGGCCGGAAGCGCGAAGACGCCGTTGCCCAGCACGTTGAACCAGTCTGGCCTGATGATTGGGCGGTAGGGATTGCTGGCCCTGGGCATGCCGATCACAGGATCGGCCTGCCAACCACTGGCAACCTGATAGGTGATCCGGAGGCGCTGGCCCGGCCGATGGCGGATGATCCGGGTCGATGGCCGCTCGGGCGGTGTCTCCGCGGAACCGCCCTGCACAGCAAAGTTTGAGATCAGCTCGTACAGGCGCTCCTCACCACCCCAACTGTTTGGCAGCTCGATCTGTGTCGTTCCGTCAGCATCGCCTTTCAGGCTGATGGTGACCTGCAGGCTTGGCGCTGTCGTCGCCGTGTAGCGCACGGCATAGTCGACCCGCTGGTCCGGGGTTGCTGCCCCTCCCAGCATCAGGGCTCCGGCGATGATGGCGCCATTTCGCCAATGCCGACTCGCGATCATGTTCCGCACCTCCTGATACGCAGTGAAGGCTTTTCTGCGCGTGCAGGGTTCCCTGTCAGCTTAAACTTTGGTCATTGCCTCCGGAGACAGA
>JALOSP010000333.1 GCA_025458365.1 Hyphomonadaceae bacterium | reverse complement strand
CGCCATTGGGCTCGAACCAATGGCGCCTCAATGGCTCGATAGTCGGACCAGTTGGTGGTGCGGTAGCGGGCGGGCTTGGGCTTGCTCATGCCACCCGTCTAACCGCATGGATTCGTGATGTGAATCCCGCGCGGCAGAGGTCTTGCAACAACGCCGATCATGGCGCCTGCAATTGGCAGCGGCAGATAGGCAAAACCCCGCGGCACCGGCAGCGAGGGGATGGCATGGCCCCATGTGCGGGCCACAAGCTCTGCGCCATAGAGTGCGAGCATGGCACCGAACCCCAGCACCACCGCATGAGCGGCAATGCCGATCACTTTGGTGGCAGGCGCAGGCAGCGCATCGACCAGTGCGGTCAGCCGGATGTGAAAGCCCTCGCGCACGCCAACCGCTGCTGCAATCGTGACATACCACACCATCAGCACAAGGGCGGCCTGCTCGCTCCACGCCGGGCTCTCGCCCAGAATGAAGCGGCCGAACACCTGCCAGCCGATGATCGCAGTCATGGCCACAAGGCCCAGCGCCGAAAAGGCAACCGAGAACCGGCTGAGCGCGCGGGTGAGGACAGCACGAGCCTTCATGCTCAGCCCTCCGCCATGGCAAGGATGCGGTCAGCCAGGGCCCGCTGGGCGGGGTCGGTCAGGAAACGGTCCCACACCGGGCGCACTGCAGAGGCGAACGCTGCTTGGTCGACATCTTCCACCACCGTCACGCCCGCCTTGGCCAGTTCCGCACGGGCTTCGGTCTCGCGTGTCTCCCACAGGCCGCGCATCACGGGAACCGAGGCCCTCGCCGTCGCCCGCACGATTGCCTGATCTGCCGGGACGAGTTTCGCCCAGCGAGCCGCCGACATGGCCAGCACCTCCGGCGCCATCACATGACGGGTCATGGACAGCGTGCGGGCGGTCTCGAAATGGCGGGTGGACACAAAGCTCGGCTCGTTGTTCTCAGCTCCGTCGATCACGCCCTGGACCAGCGCCTGATAGACCTCGCCAAAGCTCATTGGCGTGGCATCACCGCCCAATGCCTCGACCATCGCGACGAACAGGTCGGAATTCTGGACCCTGATCTTCTGGCCGCGCATGTCGGCAGGCCTGCGGATCGCGCCCTTGGTGGAATAAAAGCTGCGCGCGCCGCTGTCATACAGGCACAGCCCGATCAGGCCATGAGGCTCCAGAGCGGCAAGGATCGAATCGCCCGGCGCTCCGTCCATCGCCCGACGCATGTGGGCGGTGTCCTTGAACAGGAACGGCAGCGTCGGCACCACGGTTTCCGGCACAATGGCATTGAGCGGGGCCAGATTGACCCGGATGAGATCGATGCCGCCGAAGATCGCGATCTCGAGTGCATCCTTTTCCTCGCCCAACTGGCCACCGGGATAGGTGCGGATCGACAACCGGCCTTGTGTGGCCTGTTTCAGCTGCTCACCCATCCAGCTGACGGCCTGCACGGTGGGATAGTCGGCCGGGTGGGTGTCAGCGGCAAACAGCGGCCTGCTGCCTGCCGGGCTGCATCCTGCCGCCGCGCCTGCCGCTGCAAGCCCGGCCAGTGTCTGGCGACGTGACAGGCTCACAGCCGGTAGGCCTCTTTTGCGAGGCGATAGGCCAGATCACAGGCCAGTTCTGCGGCCTCGTCTTCGTCCAGCCGGTGATCGGCCACCAGTTGCGACAGCCAGTTGCAATCCATCCGCCGGGCCACATCATGCCGGGCCGGGATCGACAGGAAAGCACGCGTGTCGTCGTTGAAACCGACCGTATTGTAGAAGCCTGCTGTCTCGGTGACGTTTTCGCGGAACCGGCGCATGCCTTCGGGACTGTCATGGAACCACCATGATGGCCCGAGTTTGAGTGCGGGATAATGGCCCGCCAAAGGCGCCAGCTCGCGCGCATAGGTGCTTTCGTCGAGCGTGAACAGGATGATCGAAACCCGTGGATCACTGCCAAACCGGTCCAGCAAGGGCTTCAGGTCGTTCACGTAGTCGGTGCGCATCGGGATGTCGCAACCCTTGTCGCGACCATAGCGGTCAAACACGGTGGCATTGTGATTGCGAAAGCTGCCGGGGTGGATCTGCATGACCAGACCGTCTTCGGCACTCATCGCCGCCATTTCCAGCAGCATATGGGCGCGGAACAGTTCGGCGTCAGCGGCACTGACAGGGCCAGCGGTGACGCGGGCAAACAAAGCGGCCGCATCATCGGATGACAGATTGGCAGTCTTCGCGCTCGGGTGGCCGTGGTCAGTGGAGGTGGCGCCTCCGGCAGTCTTGAAGAAGGCGCGACGGTTCTTCAGGGCTGCAAGATAGCCTTCGTAGTCTCTCGTGTTTTCACCGGTCAGCGCGCCAAGGGCTGCTAGATTGTCGATGAAGCCCTCATGATCGGGGTCCAGAACCGAGTCCGGGCGGAAGGCCGTCACCACCCGGCCTTTCCAGCCAGAGGCGTTGATCGCCTGGTGATGATCCAGAGGATCGAGCGCGCCTTCGGTGGTGGCGATCACTTCGATGTTGAACCGTTCGAACAAAGCGCGCGGGGTGAAGTCTGGCAAGGCGAGCTTGGCATTGATCACGTCGTAATAATGATCCGATGTCTCCGCCGACAGCCGCACATCCAGCCCGAAGACTTCGGTATAGACCCAATCATGCCAGATGCGCGACGGGGTTCCCCGGAACAGGTGATAGTTGGCAGCAAACAGGCGCCAGATCTTGCGCGGATCGCTTTCCACCGGCCCGCCGTCGATGCGCGGCACACCCAGGTGCTCCATAGCGATGCCCTGCGAATAGAGCATGCGGAACACATAATGATCCGGTGTGATCAGCAGGCTTGCCGGATCGCTCCAGTTCTCGTTGCGGGCAAACCACGCCGGGTCGGTATGGCCATGCGGGGAGACGATCGGCAGGTCCTTGACCAGCTGATAGAGCCTCCGCGCCACCGCCCGCTGGGCCGGGTCTGACGGAAACAGCCGGTCAGGGTGCAACGACAGCGCAGACT
>JALOSP010000332.1 GCA_025458365.1 Hyphomonadaceae bacterium | reverse complement strand
TTGGCACGCTGGCCTTTGTGCCCGCGCGCATGGTGGATGGGTTTGGCCTGTCGGCCTCAGCCGCTGGCGGTGTGATGGTGCTGTATGGCGTGGGCGCCTTCGTGAACAACCTTCTGGCCGGCGCAATCGGCGGCATGATGATTGTCCTCAATCTCGGCCTTCAGATGAACCCCGCACTGGTCGGCAGTCTGGCGGCCATCCCGCGCCTGTTCGACGCGATGACCGATCCGATCATGGGCTATGTGTCGGACAACACCCGGTCGCGCTGGGGACGGCGGCGACCTTACATTTTTGTTGGCGCCATCATGGTCGGGCTAGTCTTCATGGGCATGTGGCAACTGCCCGCCGGGAAGACCGAGGACTATTATTTCACCTTCTTTCTGATCGGCTCGCTGTTGTTCTACACCGGCTACACCATCTTTGCGACACCGTGGGTGGCGCTGGGTTACGAGTTGACGGACGACTATCACGAACGCACCCGGCTGATGGGCACGCAGAATTTCATCGGGCAACTGGCCTATTTCATTCCGCCCTGGCTGCTGGTGATCATGCAGAGCCAGACCTATTTCACTGATATGGTAGACGGCGCGAAGAGCGTCGCCATCGTGATCGGTGCCATGGTCATCGTGCTAGGCGTCCTGCCGGCAATCTTCCTGCGCGAGAAGGTTCACCCGCAGGGCGCTGAAGCCACACGGAGGCCGCTGGAATTCCGCTCGCTGTTTTTCGGGTTCTTCAAGGACTTTGCGACGTCGCTGAAGGTCGTTCCGTTCCTGCAGATTTGTATCGCGACCTTTCTGGTGTTCAATGGTTTCATCCTCATCGCATCGTTTCAGACCTATGTTCTGATCTACTATGTCAGTGGCGGCGATCAGGTGGAGGGCGCCAAGCTCGCAGGCTATGCCGGCACGATCGCCACCTTCTCGACCTTTGCAGTGATTGCCTTTGTGGCGTGGCTTGGAACCAAGATTGGCAAGCAGCGCGCATTCCTTGTGTCGACAGGCATTTCAGCCATTGGCTATGGCTTGAAGTGGTTCTGCTACAATCCAGAAATGCCCTGGCTTGTGATGGTACCTGCACCGCTTCTGGCGTTCGGTCTGGGTGGGCTGTTTACTGTCATGCCCGCCATGATGGCTGACATTGTCGATCAGGACGAGCTGAAAACCGGCTTGCGCCGCGAAGGCATGTATGGCGCGATCTTCTGGTGGGTCGTGAAGCTCGGGATGGCCGCGGCCCTGGCTGGAAGCGGATTCCTGCTGAATGCCACCGGCTTTGATGTTGCCCTTGGCGGTGGGCAAAGCGAGAGGACCATCTTCCTGTTGCGCCTGTCGGACACCTTAATCCCGGCTGTCGCTTCTCTGATTGCCATGGCGGTCATTGGACTGTCCGGGCTGACAGAAGCGCGCTCGCGGCAGGTTCGCGACGAGCTTGATGCCCGTCGCTTGAGCCTTGCAACCTGAACCACAGCCCCCCGACTGAGAGCTCTGATGATGCCCCTGGAATTGCAGGCAGCCCCGGTACGCCAAGCTGAGGTCAGTGACCGCACAGACCTGGTCGCGACGATCATCTCGCGTATGACATTGGCCGAGAAGATCGGCCAGTTGCGCCAGATTGACGCGACTGCGGTGTCGACCGACCCGCAGATCAGCGAGGCGGTGCGCCTTGGGGCAGTTGGCTCGATCATCAATCTGGTTGACCCCGATCAGATCGGTCGACTCCAGGCTGTTGCCCGCCATGAGAGCCGGCTGGGTATCCCGCTGCTGGTGGCGCGCGATGTCATCCACGGTTTCCGAACGATCTTTCCGATTCCGCTTGGCCAGGCCGCCAGCTGGAACCCCGACCTGGTGCGCGAGGCTGCCCGCATTTCGGCGGTCGAAGCCGCCGCAGCGGGGGTCAATTGGACCTTTTCGCCGATGCTCGACATTTCCCGCGATGCCCGATGGGGCCGGATCGCGGAGAGTTTTGGCGAGGATCCGTTTCTCACCTCACGGTTTGGCGTTGCCATGGTCGAGGGCTATCAAGGCGATGATCTTGCTATGCCTGATGCCATCGCGGCCTGTGCCAAGCACTTTGTCGGCTATGGAGCCAGCGAAGGCGGACGCGACTACAATACCACCAACATCCCGCCGAATGAGTTGAACAACGTCTATCTGCCGCCATTTCAGGCCGCCGTGGCGGCAGGCGCTGCAAGCGTCATGTCGTCTTTCAGCGATCTGGATGGCGTCCCCGCGACGGCCAACAAGGCGTTGCTGAAGGATGTGCTGAGAGCCAAGTGGGGTTTCGACGGCGTTTTGGTCAGCGACTGGAACGCAGTTCAGGAGCTTGTCGTCCACGGCTATAGCAGCACCGACCAGGACGCTGCAGTGGCGGCTGTGCAGGCCGGGGTCGACATCGAGATGAACGGTCCTGCCTATGCAGGGCTGGGCTCCCTCCTTCAGGACGGCCTGATCGAGATGGCCCAGATCGACGACATGGTCCGCCGGGTCCTTCAGATGAAGCACGCACTGGGACTGTTCAAAGCCGACGGCGCACCATCGCCAGGCAATGCGGGGCGCAGTGCGTTGCCCTCGGAAGTCTGCCGTGACTTGGCCCGCCAGAGTGTCGTGATGTTGAAGAACGACGGCGGGATCCTGCCTCTGCGGCGCGACGTCCTGAAGTCTGTCGCCTTGCTGGGGCCATTGGCCGACGCCCCGGCCGAACAGCTCGGAACCTGGGTGTTCGACGGCGATCCAGCAGACTCCGTCACCCCGCTTCATGCCCTGCGAGACATCGGTGCCGGACATTTCGATGTCCGCTTCCTGCCGGGCCTGACCAACACGCGTGACCGTGACACATCGCGTTTCGACGAGGCCCATGAGCTCGCCAGGGCCAGTGATCTTGCCTTGGTCTGTATCGGTGAGGATGCGATCCTCTCCGGCGAAGCCCACTCGCGGGCCAAGCTGGATTTGCCCGGTGCCCAACGCGACCTGCTCGAAGCGTTGCGCGCTGCAGGCAAG
>JALOSP010000018.1 GCA_025458365.1 Hyphomonadaceae bacterium | reverse complement strand
CACCCGCCGAGACCCGCGCCAGGACACGTCCACTGGTGACGTGCAGGAGCGAAACTCGGCCGTCGGCATGGCCCGCAGCGACCAGCCGAGAGCGCTGGGAAGCCGTCAGGCTGAGAACAGTGTTTCGAACCCGCCGAAAATCATCCGCTTGCCGTCAAATGGCGCCTGGTTGTGATCCCAGCCCGTCACCCGTTCATCGGTCATGAAAGCCGACTGTCCAGCATCGCGCGTTGCCTTGTCGGGCCAGACGATGATGGAAAAGACCACGGGTTCATCTTCGCCCTTCTGGACGACCATGGGAAAGCCGGTGTGCACCCCATCGGGCACATCATCACCCCAGGCTTCGATCACCTGCAGGGCGCCGTGCTCCATGAAGATCGGGTCGAACAGGGTCGCCATGTCCCGGTAGGCTTGCCGGTTCGCAGTGGGCACGGCCAGCACGTAACCGTCGATATAGCTCATAGGACAGTCTCCTGCGTTGATCGTTCTTTCGGTCAAAGGCTGGAAGCCAGCGCGTCCAACTGGTCAGCTGCCGCGTTCCAGCCGGCTTCAAATCCCATGCTCTTGTGCTGTTCGGTGGCTTCATCACTCCAGTGGCGGGCACCCCATTCCATGTGGGTGCCCCCATCGGGCGCATCGCTGAGGATGACATAGCCGGTCATGAAAGGGGCATTGGCGCCAGGCACCCAGTCGCCGACAAAAGCGTCGGTGAACACGAGCCGCTCGCCTGGCACAACCTCCAGATACTGGCCGAGATTGGGCATGACTTCGCCATCCGGGCCGTTCATAGTGGTGTTGGCCGCCCCGCCAGGCCGCAAATCCATTGTGACTTCCGAGACATACCATGGCTTTGGGCAATACCATTGCTTGAGCAACTCAGGCTCGCTCCAGCAGCGCCAGACACTGGCGCGCGGGGCATTGAAATGGCGGGTGATGGACAGGGTACGGCTGGTCATTGTCCTGCTGCCTTTTCGCGGTTGGTTTGTGAGGGTTGATTGACGGCCCAGCCGATCCCGAACGGGTCGTTGAACTGGCCCCAGGTGTCGCCCCAGAATTGGGGTTCGAACGGTGTGACGATGGTGCACCCACCGGCGATGGCGCGATCCCAGAAGGCCTGGCCGTCGTGGCTGACTATCTGCATCATGAAGCCGTGACCGGCCTTTGCCGGCAGGTCGGGCATCCCGTCAAAGACGTCCGCCAGCATGATGGCGCCTCCATTGATCTCCAGCAGCGCATTGAGAACCTTGCCACTCTCCGGGGCGCGCGTGACGCCGCCATGCAGGACCGCCCCCAAGGCCGTCTGATAGAAGGCAATCGCCTCATCGACCCCGTCGATGGTAAGATAAGGGATGACCCCGCGCATCAGGCGTTCATAGTCGCTCATCTCAGGCGTCTCCCTCCTTCTTGCTTCCCTTGAGCAAAGCGAACACCGCCATGCAATGCCCGTGACCCAGCCCGTAATCGGCTTTCAGCCAGGCGATCACATCGGCGGCCTTGGTGTTCGGAGTCAGCCGCCTGTCAGTTGTGAAGCCCTTCGTCTCGGACAGCGCCCGAAGGTCGGCCGGACCAAGCCCGGTCTTGCTCTTGATCGTATCGAGATAAGCTTGAAAGGACATCCTAGCGCTCCCCCCTTGCGAACAGGCCCACCAGATAGGCCCGCAGATGGTCGAGGCAGTCATGCGCCTGGCGGGCGTCATCATGCGCCTTGGCGAGTACGAAGGCGCCCTGCAGCGTGCCGTGGATGAACATGGCGAGGCTTTCAGGCGTGTGGCCGGTGATGCCGCGCTGGGCAAAGGCGGCGCGGATCGTGGGCACAAGTGACAAGGCGTGATCGTCAATTGTGTCGGCACAGGCGGCCCGGATCGTCGGGTGGCTGGCATAGGTCTCGGCCACCATGGTGCCGACCAGGCAGGTGAAGGCGGCGATCGAGCGGTCGAGGATCGCCTTGCGAAAGTCCACATAGCCGATCAACTTGTCCACCGGATCGTCAATTCCATGGAAAGCGGCATTGGCAAACAGCCGCTCGATCAGGCCGGTCCAGTGGCGCGCCACGGCCACACCCATGGCATCCTTGCTGTCGAAATGGTGGAAGAAGGCGCCCTTCGTGACACCCGCCGCCTGACACACATCATCCACCCTGGTGGCGCCAAACCCGCGCTGGCGGATCAGGTTTGCGGCGACATTGAGAATGCGCTCACGGGTATTGGCGGCGGGAAAGTCGGCAACGAGCATGCCGGAACATACCAACTGGTTGGTATGTGTCAAGATTGCGCGCATCAATGCAGGCGCCGCCGCCTGGATGTGAGTCTTGCTTGATGGAAGCGGGCTACACCCGCGTGCTGGTGGCGATCGCCAGACGGCAGCCAGCCTTGATCAGGGCCGACAGAACACCGTAGCCCGGTGCCTCTTCGGCGCCTGCGGCCAGCGCTTCGTCCTTGTGGGCCACTTCCTCGTCGCGGAATTGGGCGATCATTTCGGCCAGCTCCGGCTCATCATCGCCAAGCATGGCCAATTGGTCAGCGTAGTGTTCCTCGATCACGCTCTCGACGGCCACGGTGCAGGCATGGGCAGCCTTCTCGCCCATCAAAGCTGTCGCCACGCCCAGCCCGAATCCTGCGGCGCCCCAGATCGGAGACAGGGCTGTGGGGCGCACACCGCGTTCGGCCAACAGCCTGTCGAAAGCGGCCTTGTGGACCACCTCCTCATCCTCCTGACGTTGCAGGGTGGCAGCCATGTGGCGCATGCCCGGCAGGCGTGAAAACACCGCCCGCTGACCGGCATAGATCCGCGTTGCCCCGAACTCGCCAGCCTGATCCACCCGCAGCATGGCGGCGATCTTCTGCTGGCCTGAAAGCGCGCCTGGCGAGGCCGGGCGCAGGGCGCGAGTTGGCAGCGGCGGCAGGATGGCAGGTTCGGCTTGCGATGCGCTCATGGCTCCAGTCCTTCGCTGTCAGGCTCGCCGAATGTGTCACGCTCGGCCTGAGCGCGGAATGTAGCGCGCAGTGACAGCCCGGCGAGGATCAAGGCTGCCACCATGTTCCAGCCTGCCATGGAAATCCCGGCAAAGGCCCAGGGGATTTCGTCACAGCGGGCGGCGTTCATTGGCCCCTGCAATGCGCTCAGCAAGTCGGTGTCGGGATCCAGCTCGCCACCGACGCAAGTGGCAAGCCCCGGCCACCATTTCTGTTCCACCCCGGCATGAAAGCCCGCCACGACGGCGCCAGCCATGAAAGCGACCACGAGCAAGGCATTCATCGCCCGCAAGGCTGCAGGGTCTTGACGCCAGCGTTCGAGGATCAGCGCCACGGCGGCCACAGCTGCGGCAATCCAATAGGCTTCGCGCTGCTTCAGGCACAGCGCACAGGGCGCCATCCCGCCAAAATGCTCGAACGCATGGGCGATGGCCAGAAGAGTGAGGCTGGCGATCAAGGCAAACAGCGGCCAGGGCGTCAGCCGGTCGAGAAAGTCGGACATCGTCACACGCTATTGCAACCGCGTGTCAAAGACGAGGCACGGACTTGCGACATGGCCGCGCAGGTGCAGCATGGCAAGTTCATTGCACCAGATCCAGCAGCCATGGAAAATGACGGCCCACGAAATCAATGGCAAATCCTGCCCCTGTCATCAGGGCCACGATCAGGCCGACCAAGAGGCCGACCCACGCTGTGCCCAGCGCCATGCCCGCAAGCGTGAACAAGCCGTCGCGCTGGATCAGTCCGACAGCTGCCAGCGTGATCGCCAGCGAGGGGATGGTATTGGTGATCGGCAGTGCGATGGTGATGGCCGCCAGGGCAATGATCAACCCCACCAGCCGCTCACCCGCGCCTGCGGCCAGCAGAGCCAGGCGAGGCTTGGACAGCGCCAGGGTCCAACGCATTCGCTTGTCGGCGAAGTCTGCCATCATCACAAGCCAGGAGGATTTCACCTTGGCATCGAGGATTTTGCGCGGCAGCCAGGGCTCCGTGCGACCCACGGCCAATTGGGCAGCCAGCAGAAAGATCGGGATCGCAATCAATTGGGCACCCGGCAGGCCTGGAACCAGACACGGGATGGTCAAGACCAGAATGAGCAGGCCGAATGCCCGCTCGTCCAGCCGGTCGATAACGGCTTCCAGTGTTACATGTTCAGCGCCCGGATCGGGCCGCAGATCCTGCAGGGTGTCGATAAAGCTGCGTGCTGGCGGGTCGGTCTCAAGCATGGCGGGCCAACTAGCCTGTTCTGCTTCCTGTTGAAAGCGCGCAGGGAAGTGGACTGGCCGATTGCAAGCCGCGCCCGGCTTGGCTATCGGGATTTCCCGCACGGTTCGCCGTGCGCCGCACCCGGTGCCCCGGTGGTGGAATTGGTAGACGCAGCGGACTCAAAATCCGCCGCCTTCACGGGCTTGTCGGTTCGAGTCCGACCCGGGGCACCATTTTCGTTCCTCAAAATTGTTTTCTTTGACGCGCTCTGCCGCCGCTGGGGCGGGCTCGCTCAATGCTCGCCAAGACGACTGGAGCGCGCGGTTCAGATTGCGTGAGGACCGCCCGCCAACCCCGACATATCCACAGCGCGCGCTGCCTCAAACCCTGCCATACTGGGCCAGTGATTCGATTCCGGGCCTGCCATGAGCGACGATACTGACACACCCGACGACCTGATTGATCCGCCCGCACCGCAGTCCGGCGGCATCATCGTGTCCGAGCCGTTCGAGCGGGCGCTGGAGAGCCGCTATCTGGTCTATGCGCTGTCCACGATCACAGCGCGCGCCCTGCCCGATGTGCGCGACGGGCTGAAACCCGTGCAGCGCCGGATCATTCATGCCATGGGCGAACTGGGTCTGGACCCTGACAGCGCGTTCAAGAAATGCGCGAAGATCGTCGGCGACGTGATGGGGAAGTATCACCCCCATGGCGACAGCGCGATCTATGACGCGCTGGTCCGGCTGGCGCAGGACTTTTCGGTTCGCTATCCGCTGGTCGACGGGCAGGGCAATTTCGGCAATATCGACGGCGACAGTGCCGCCGCCTATCGCTACACCGAAGCCCGCCTGACAGACGTTGGCGCGCTCTTGCTGGAGGGCGTGGATGAAGACAGCGTCCGGTTCCGCGAGACCTACAGCCAGGAAGATGAAGAGCCGACGGTGCTGCCAGCCGGCTATCCCAATCTTCTGGCCAATGGCGCGGTCGGCATTGCGGTCGGCATGGCGACCTCGATCCCGCCGCACAATGCCGGCGAACTGATCGACGCCTGCCTCAAACTGATCGAGCAGCCGGACGCCAGCCTCGACGATATCCTGGCCATCATCCCCGGCCCGGATTTCCCCACCGGTGGCGTCTGCGTGGAGCCGCCCGAGGCCATCCGCAGCGCCTACGAGACCGGTCGTGGCGGTTTCAGGGTGCGTGCCCGCTGGCACAAGGAGCCGCTGGCCAACGGCATGTGGCAGATCATTGTCACCGAGGTGCCCTATCAGGTGGCCAAGGCCAAGCTGGTCGAGAAGCTCGCCGAACTGGTCGATGCCAAAAAGGCCCCGCTTCTCGGTGATGTGCGCGACGAAAGTGCCGAGGATGTGCGCCTCGTGCTTGAACCGCGCAACCGCACGGTCGATCCAGACCAGCTGATGGAAAGCCTATACCGGTTGAGCGATCTGGAGAGCCGGATTTCGCTCAATCTCAACGTGCTCGATGCCAGCGGCGCGCCCAAGGTGCTGGGCCTGATTGCCTGCCTGCAGGCCTTCCTCGATCACAAACGCGAGGTGATTTGCGCCCGTGCCCGCTGGCGTCAGGGCAAGATCGAGGCGCGGCTGGAAATCCTGTCGGCCCTGATGGTGGTGTTCCTCAATCTCGACGAGGTGATCCGCATCATCCGCGAGGAAGATGATCCCAAGGGCGAACTGATGAAAGCGTTCGACCTCAATTCGGTGCAGGCCAATGCCATCCTCGACACAAGATTGCGCAATCTGCGCAAGCTGGAGGAAATGGAACTCAAGCGCGAGCAGACCGATCTGCTCGCTGAATTGAAGCAATTGAAGGCGCTATTGGGCTCTGACCGCCTTCAATGGGATCAGGCCGCCGAAGAATTGCGCGAAGTGCGCTCGCTGTTCGGGCCGGACAGCAAATACGGCCCGCGCCGCACCACGTTCGATCTGACCCAGACCGGCACCGAACTGGCTGCTGACGCCTTTGTGGTGAAAGAGCCGATCACGGTCGTCTTGAGCCAGAAGGGCTGGATCCGCGCGCTGAAGGGCAAGGTCGATGATCTTTCATCGGTGAAATTCAAGGACGGTGACAGTCTGGCCCTGTCACTGCATGCGATGACGACTGACAGGATTGTGCTGTTCGCCAGCGACGGACGGGCTTTCGCGCTGGCGGGCGACAAGCTGCCCGGGGGGCGCGGATTGGGTGAGCCGGTGAGGCTGTCGATCGAACTGGGCGAGGAGCATGACATCATCGCACTGTTCGTGGCCACGGCGAAGGGCGAGCGGATCCTGGCGTCGGATGCCGGTTATGGCTTCATCGTGCCCGAAGAAGAATGCGTGGCCATGCGCAAGGCCGGCAAGCAGGTGCTCAATCCCGGTGAAGGCCGCGCGCTGATCTGTGCGCCGCTGGCGGGCAACCAGATCGCAGTGGTCGGTGAAAACCGCAAGCTGCTGGTGTTTGATGTGGAAGAGCTGCCCCGGATGCCCAAGGGCAAGGGCGTCAAGCTGCAAGCCTACAAGGACGGCAAGCTCGCTGACCTGCTCAGTTTCAATGCCGAACAGGGCCTGAGCTGGACCGACTCGGCCGGCCGCCGCCGCGAAGTGCCCGAGTGGGAGACCTATGTGGCCAGGCGGGCCGGTGCCGGGCGCATGGTGCCGCGCGGGTTTTCCAGGAACGGCACGTTCAGCGGGTAGGGACGCTTTCCATCCCGGTGTCTGGCGCCTATCGTGGCGCCCATGAGTGCTGCTGAAACCCGTGCCCGGATCGTGACTGCTGCCCGCCAGCTGTTCAATGAGGAAGGCTATTCCGGTTTGAGCGCGGTGGATGTGGCCAATTCCATCGGCATTTCCCCAGGCCACCTTTACTATCATTTCAAGGGCAAGGCCGAGATTGCCGCCAGCCTGGCTGACGATCATGTGGCCGAACTGGCCATGATTGCCGACGGTGCGCGCACGGCGCTGGCCGGTGACGGCGCCAGCCTGCAGACCGTGTGGACCCACACCCACATCCTGATGGAGGAACTGGCTGACTGCCGTTTTCTCTGGCGTGAGAGCGGCCTGATTGGCGGGCGTGACGATGATCTGTCCCACGCGCTGAAACGGGCCTGCCGGGTGCTGGACGGTTTTGCCGAAACTGCGGTGCAGGCTCTGGTACAGAGTGGCGTGGTGCGGGCGGGCGGCGAAGGCACCGACGGCGTGATCGACCAGTTCGCCATGGCGCTGGCCTTCCAGCTCAACTGGCTGGAATTGTCAGGCTTGAAAACGGAAACGCCGCGCGCTCTGATCGAACGCGCGGCAGGTCTGGCAATGCTGTCACTGACGGCACTGATGGAGGACTGATGACATGCGTGTCTACATTGCCAATTTTGGTGAGGGAAACATTTTGTGGCCGAAGGCAAAAGCGAACAGTACAATTGCAATCTATGACAATGTTTTGACCCATCAATTCTGGAGGTCAGGGGATAGAGAAGCATACATAGCAGCGTCTATCCAAAATGTTCGAAATGCAAGCGGCAGGGCACCAAACCGAATCACAGCAAGTCGCTGGTACAACCTGTCGACTGAACTTAGAGCGTTGTCCGATCAAATGGAATCCTTTGATCGATCAGACAGAGCGACAACTCAAGGATTGAGAGCGGCGATCTGATGCAATCAGATCGGACACCGCTCTAGTGAGACTTCTGGTGATTTGTGGATTACTCGTCAAAGTGGTGAGCTTTGGTGGAGCGTATCTGAAGGTACACCAATGCGGGAAACCTTGGAAGATTCGCCCCGTCCAAGTCGTGACGGACCAAAAGTCTGGATTTTGGAGAAGGCTTGCGGTGGCTGGTCGAATAAAGACAAACAAGGTCGACCGTTGCTTTGGAACAGCCTGCACCCAAAGGCGCGCGACTTTCTATCTACAGAAAGTACATTTCAAACCCTAAGCGCCCAAGCAACGGGATATGCAGATTATGCTGAAGCGCTTGTCGAAGGGCGTGATTTGTCTCATTGGGAAAACTTGCCCCTCTTCAAAAGCAAGCTAGCCGATTCAAAAACTGGCGTCGGTCGGATTTTCTCCCCGAAGGAAAAAATGGCTGCTAGAATTGCTCAAACTATTTTGGACACAGTGGCTAGTGCTGATGGGCGTACTGTGATTTCAAAAGCAAAAATAATGAGACGTGCACTTTCCAGAACCGAATGGGAGAACGCGATATCTTTAATTTTTGATATTCAAGAAGGCCGGTGCGCTTATTCTGACTTGCCGATGCAGCTGGACAGTATTGGAACAGATAAGGAGATGTGGGTGTCACTGGATAGACGGAACAGCGATGGGCATTATGATCTTGATAATGTTCATTTGGTGTGTCGGTTCATAAACCGGTGGAAGGGTGCTGATGATCATGAGCTGTTCCAACGCCTGATTGCAACTTTGCGCTCCTAGCGAAACAACTCACTGTGCGTCCCGGCCCGGACAAAGATGATCGTGCCAGACGGCCCGGCCTGATCATCAACTTCGTAGATCAGCAGAAAATCGCCGCCGATGTGGCATTCACGCGTGCCTGCCCATTCGCCCTTGAGGGCATGGTCTTTCCATTCAGGGCCGAGCGGCGCGTCAGCGGCAATCAGCAGCATCATCGCCGTCTTCAGGTTTGCCATATTGTAACGGCCTGTGGACGACAGGCGCTTCCAATCCTTGGCAAATCTTTTCGAGAAGTCGCAGGCTCGTGGCAGCCGTGCGGCCTTGTCAGTCCTGGCCATCGAGTGCGGCAATCAGGGCTGTCGGATCATCAAACCGGGCATTGCGCGCCTTGATCGCTGTACGGGCCTCTTCGATGGCCGCGCGGGTCTCCGCATTGGGTACTTTCAATTCGAGTGGGAGACCCTGTTCTGCAACCACCCGATGGAAAAGCAAGCGCACTGCATCGGCAGTCGTCAGGCCCATGGCTTCCAGTGCCACTGTGGCCTGTTCCTTGAGCGCATTGTCCATCCGGACATGGAGCATCGAACTTTGGGCAGTCATGGGTCCATCCTGTATCTCAAATGAGAGACTAACATGGAAATGCTGCAAGATCAAGAATAGCCCCAAAACAGAAACGCCGCGCGCTCTGATCGAACGCGCGGCGGCTCTGGCACTGTCACCAGTGGCCCGGCTGGCGTCAGGGGAGGAGGTCTGACACCAGTCGGGCAGGAAGTCGCCTGGATCAGGCGGCTTCGGTCTCGGTCTTCTTGGCAGCCTTCGGGGCGGCGGCCTTGGCACCCTTCAGGGTGGCGATTTCTTCACGCAGCGCAGCCACCTGGGCGGCCAGGGCTTCGATCTGGTCGTTCATGGCAATGATGTTCACCGGGTCGACCGTGTCGAGGATCGGGTTCACCTTTTCCATCACGGCGTGACGGACGGCTTCAAAACGCTCTTCCAGATCGGTCAGGCGCTTTTCGCGATAGTCCTTCACCTTTTCGGTGGTTTCGGTCACGGTCGCGGCCACTTTGGTAGCGGTTTCGTTCTTGGCAAGGGTTGCCTTCACCTGGTCTTCCACGGCTTCGCCCTTGGCAACCAGTTCGTCGAACATTTCGCTGGCCGCACCGGTGACCTTTTCGATCTGGCCCTGGGCTTCCTGGAACACGCGACCGTAGGCGCCAACGCCGGCCAGCCAGATCTTGCGGGCGACTTCAACGCCTTGCTCGGCGGTGGCCTTCACGGTTTCAGGGGTGGTGGCGGCTTCGGCTTTGATCTTGGTCATGATGATCTCCTGTAGTGGCGCCGGACCGGGGTCGGTGGAGGAGGGGGAGGATTGACCCCGACCCGTCGCCTGTTGAAGGGGTGATAGCGACGCGGTTTAGAAAGGTCATTCTAAGGGTGGGACAAAGTTGATCTGGCGCGCCCGAAATCATGTGATGCACAGTCAGGTTGAATCAGTCTAGGCCCAGCCATCCAAATCAAAGGCCTTCCGTCCATGTCTCACTCCTCGCGATCTGTTTCCCCTCAGGCCAAATCTCCTCATGCATTCCGCACCATCACCGAAGCCGCCGACGAGATTGGCGTTGCGGCCCATGTGCTGCGGTTCTGGGAGAGCCGGTTTTCGGCCCTCCGTCCGATGAAGCGGGCAGGCGGGCGAAGGCTCTATCGGGTCGATGACATGGCACTGCTGCGCGGCCTCAAGACGCTGCTGCATGACGACGGCTACACGATCAAAGGCGTCCAGAAGCTGCTGAAGGACAATGGTGTGGCCTGGGTGCGCGAGGCCGGTGAGGGCGTGCCTGCGTGTTCGGTCACGCAGCCCGTGCCGGTCGAAACCGAACAGGTGGCTCCAACAAGTCCTGCCGCGTCCCAGCCTGTTTCCGTCACTCACGACCGCCCGCGTCCCGATAGCGCCCGGTTGCAAGCCGTTCTGGCACGCCTGCAGGCCGCCAACCGGCGGATCGAAGATGTGCTGGCTGCATGAGCGATCACGGGGCGCTCCTCGTGATCCGCGAAGCACGGGGTGACGATCTCGATCCGTTGCATGCCCTGATCGAGTCTGCCTACCGCGGGCCGGAGAGCCTGACTGGCTGGACGTCGGAAGGCGACAGGATCGACGGGCAACGGCTGACCCGCGACCAGCTGGCCGCGGTTCTGGCTGATCCGTCAGTCACAATGCTGGTCGCCGAGATCGGTGGGGCTGTCGTCGGCTGTGCCAGCGTGTCGGTAACGGCCGGCGGGGCCGAGTTTGGAAAATTTGCCGTGCGCCCGGCCTTGCAGAATGCCGGGACTGGAAAAGCACTGCTCGCCGCCTGTGAGGCCTTGCTGGCTGCGCGCGGCGGCGGCGTGATGACAATGACAGTCATTGAGGGCCGGACCGAACTTGCCGCCTTTTATGCCCGGCGCGGTTATACGCCCACTGGCGAGACCTTGCCGCTGGCATCGGTCCACGGCGTGCCTGGATGGACTGTCGGTCGCGATCTGGTGCTGGAAGTTCTGGCAAAGCCCATTGCGCCTGCAGTGTGAGTGCGT